>JBHHWX010000427.1:0-5425 GCA_046756745.1 bacterium
CGAGGGTTTTGGGGCACAGAGTCGGAGGTAAACTCGCTCGGCGGGGACGCCTTCGTTAAGTTTGTCAAACTTGTTGAAAGAGAGGATGCTGTCAAATAAACCGGGTACACCCAAAAGTTACAGGAAATACCGGAAAGTCCCAAATCACTTCCTGAAGGCGTCTCGCCGAGGGTTTTGGGGCACAGAGTCGGAGGTAAACTCGCTCGGCGGGGACGCCTTCGGGAAGTTAGTTAAACATGTTGAAAGAGAGGATAATGTCAAATAAACCGGGTACACCCAAAGGAACGCGCGATTTTCTACCGGAGCAGATGTTCCGGAGACACTATGCGATGGACGTCATGCGAACGATTTTTGAAAAGTACGGTTACGAACCGCTCGAGACGCCGGTAATGGAAAAACTGAATGTCCTTACAGGAAAATATGGTGAGGACGGGGAGAAATTAATTTTTAGAATTTTGCGACGAGGAACCGGTCTCGAACAGCTTTTGCAGGGTAAAAGTGAATTTATCGTCAACAACTATTCTGATTTGGTCGAAGAGGCTCTTCGCTACGACCTGACCGTGCCACTGAGTCGCGTGATTGCGATGCATGAAAAGGAATTGATTTTTCCGTTTAAACGTTACCAAATTCAGCCGGTTTGGCGAGCGGATCGTCCTCAAAAAGGACGTTACCGCGAATTCTACCAGTGCGATATCGATGCCGTGGGGACCGATTCCGTGCTCGCGGATGCCGAAGCTATTGCTGTCGTTTACGAAGTTCTTCAGACGCTCGGATTTAAAAAGTTCAAGATTCGCATCAATAACCGCAAAATCTTGAACGGCATTCTCCAGTATGCCGGGATTGCTCCCGATGCTGGATCCGGTGTGTTGATTACGATCGACAAACTTGACAAAATAGGGTTTGATGGCGTCAAGAAAGAGCTCGTGCGAAAAGGCCTTTCGGACGATATTATCGAGAAAATATTTTCAATACAAAAAATCTCAGGCGAACCGGAACAGATTCTTGGAGAACTGACAAGCCGTTTCAGCGATATTGACATTCTGGTTCAGGGAGCCGTAGAGTTGAAACAAATAAGTCAATTTTTGCACGAGCTCGAGATTCCCAGCTCCAATTGGATCATCGACCTTTTTCTTGCCCGTGGCTTGGGTTATTATACAGGACCGATTTATGAATCTATTGTCGAAGAGCCGAAAATCGGGAGTTTATGCGGCGGCGGCCGCTACGATAATTTGATCGGTATGTTCTTAGGACGGGATATTCCTGCGACCGGGGTTTCATTCGGCATCGAAAGAATTATCGATGTCATGACGCAACTGGACATGTTTCCTGAGGCAAAAACCAAAACCCAGGTGTTGGTGACCTTGTTCGACGAATCCACCCGGGGCGACTGCATCCGCTTTACACAGCAACTGAGAAAAGCCGGCGTCAAAACGGAAAGCTTTTTCAAGCAAGCTAAAATGAAAAAGCAGTTTTCATACGCAGATAAAAGAGGCATTCCGTATGTCGTGATCATCGGTCCCGATGAAGCGCAGGAAGGTAAAGTGACCATTAAAGAGCTGGCCACGAGCAAGCAGGTTACCCTCTCCAGTGAGCAAGGGTTAGAATATCTTTTGCCGTAACTATCTTGCGAAGCTTCACCCCAAACTCCGTGAGATAAATTGGATTTATTCAGGTTTCACAGCCGTTTAGTCTGAAACGGATGTTTTAGAATTCCAAGCAGTTTGGTTATTTCACCTGAAGAATTCATGACACTATCTAAGAAAACGTGCTCTGTTTGTAAAGGTTTTCGGCTCTCAATATCTTAGGCTGCTAGGCTGTATGCTGTTAGGAATTTTTTGGCTTTATAGTGGACTCAATAGTTTTGGAACTTTTCGGGGGTTCGAAGAATTTAAAATAAAAAGGGACTGACTCGCAAAGGTGTCGTGCAATGATGAATTGAGTCAGTCCCATGGGTGCTTGACCCCCTCAAAGATGCTATGCCATAGGGTTGGATCGGAGGTCAATTTTTCTAGAATTTTATTAGAAATCCGTTTCCTGCCGGAAGACTTCCTTGTTTCCTCATTCTTCTTCTCAATCAGCAAATAGAATGCCAAGAAAAAGACACGTTTGTAATGTGTCTTAAGTGTCTGATTCTATTGCTTAGAGGGCGATTCTGTTTTCTCGGGGAGGTTTAAGTTCTTATGCGTGGATATGAAACAGTGTTCATGTATGAAACAGGCTTCTATTTATTGTGTCCTAAATTGAGCGATTCCTGACCGTGTGTGGGGGCGGTGTACAAGCTTCAGCTTGCTGGGGTGGGGGGAAAACACGCTGAAGCGTGAACACCCTTATTCTGAACACCTGAACCCATTGATAGGATAATTCAAAGCTAAATCGCTCAATTTAGGTGCGTGGAAGACTGACCGTTGGATTCATCCTGCTTTTTTCGCTTGTCTTGGTTTTTGATTTCATTGAGATTCTCAGCCACTTTTGAAAAAACTTGAACCCATAGCTTGGGTTGACTCTGAAAATACTTTATGCTTTTCTCGTACAACTCTTGGGAGACATTGTGTTTGTTCAATGCCGTTTCAAGCCAGTAGAGTGAGTCGGAGACAGTTGAATCCAATGAAGAGGTTGTATCTAAAGTCGTGAGGACGACCAGATCAGCATAAACCTCAGCGAACTTCGCAACATCCAGGACTTCATTTTCTACCTGTTGCCGGCATCCGGAGTCGATTAGGTGAACGACGGCACAAGTCACAAAAATAAGAATGTGAATCTTGATTGTGTTTGTCTGCTTTTTTAATGCGAACATGATGATTTAGAGTTAAAATAATTTCTATGCTGCCTTTTCGTGAACAACGATTTACTCGTCGGTTTGAGGTGAAGCTTCGATAGATAGTTACGATTTATAATGCCTAAATATATGAAAACATTGAAAGACTGTCAATATTAAGCTTGACTTTTTACGGATTATTTGATAATTTGACCTGAATAATTTCAACCCTTATTAAGTTTCAGACTTGTCCTTAAAAACCAAAAAAGAAAAAATTCAGTATGTCTGCCAGTCGTGTGGCGCGGTTTCACTGAGATGGGTGGGACATTGTCGTGAATGTAACGCCTGGAACAGTTTTGTCGAAGAGGTGATTTCAAGCCAGGCCAGGAAAAATAACCGTCGGGCACAGGCCGGGACGGAATCGGTTATTTTAGCCGACATTCCTGTGGATCGGTTTGCGAGAATTACCACGAGCTGTCGAGAATTCGACCGGGTGCTGGGAGGAGGCATCGTTCCCGGTTCTGTTATCTTGTTAGGCGGCGACCCGGGAATTGGTAAATCCACGCTTATGTTGCAAAAAGGTGCGGATTTAGCCAGTAAAAACTTTCCGGTTTTATATGTGACAGGAGAGGAGTCCGCTCAGCAGACAAAACTTAGAGCGCAGAGATTGGGCTTGAAATCCCAACATCTGTTTGTCCTTGCGGAAGCCGAAATCGATATCGTTTTAATGGAGATTGAAAAGCTTAAGCCTAAATTGGTCATTATCGATTCCATCCAAACGATCTACCACTCCGCTTTCGAAAGTTCTCCAGGCAGTATCGGACAAGTACGACACTGTGCTTTTGAGTTCATTCAAACCGCTAAGAAAAACTGTATTCCCTTCGTTTTGATTGGCCATGTGACAAAAGAAGGCTACATCGCGGGTCCAAAAGTGCTCGAGCACATGGTGGATGTTTTGTTACAGTTCGAAGGGGACCGGGATCATATTTTTCGACTCCTTCGCTCTGTTAAGAATCGATTCGGTTCTACGCGGGAGATCGGTATTTTCGAAATGACCTCTAAAGGCATGGCTGAGGTAAACAATCCTTCAGCCCTTTTTTTGGAACAACGGAAAGAGGATGCCCCGGGTTCCTCAATCATCTGTACAATGGAAGGAACGCGGCCTTTTCTTGTGGAAATTCAAGCTTTGGTGACATCCAGCAATTACGGCCTACCACAACGCACGGCCACCGGCATTGATAACAAGCGGCTTTCCTTGCTTTTAGCAGTACTGGAAAAGCGTGTCGGTCTACGCTTAGGAACCAGCGATATTTTTGTCAATGCTGTAGGCGGGGTTCGGATCGATGAGCCGGCAGCGGATCTTGGAATTTTAGTCTCGCTTGCTTCCAGCTTCCGGGATCAAATCGTGGATCCGAAAACGGTTGTCATCGGTGAGGTCGGATTAGGTGGAGAAATACGAGCCGTCCCACAGTTAGAAAATCGCCTCGATGAAGCCCATAAATTGGGTTTCAAAAAGGCGGTGATTCCAAAATTGAATTCCAAAGGCAGACAATCGAAGGTCTCCTTAAAAACGTTTACAGCCGAAAAAGTAGAGGATGTTTTGGAAGAGGTGCTCACGTAATTTGAAGTTCCGGGTTCAAACACAAGACTTGAAAACATCGGCGCGTTCCGCTATCATCGAAACCGCACATGGAACCATTCAAACTCCTGTTTTTATGCCGGTTGGAACCCAAGGAACGGTCAAAACATTGAGCCCGCGTGAGTTAATTGATACCGGAAGCCAAATCATTTTAGGCAACACCTATCACCTTTACTTGCGGCCAGGTCATGATGTTGTCAAGAAAGCCGGCGGCCTGCATAAATTTATGAGCTGGTCGAGACCGATTTTGACGGATAGTGGTGGATTTCAAGTCTACAGTTTGTCGGGATTAAGGAAAGTCACTGAGGATGGGGTCACCTTTCAATCGCATCACGATGGTTCCTATCACCAATTTACACCGGAATATTCGATTGAAATTCAGATGTCTCTGGGCTCAGACATCATGATGGTTTTTGATGAATGTCCTCCTTATCCGTGCAGCGAAAAATATGCGGCCGAATCTGTTACGCGAACTACCGATTGGGCAAAAAGGTGTTTTTCGACTCACAAGAATACTCAAACGGCATTTGGCTACAAACAAGCGCTGTTTGCAATTGTGCAAGGCAGTACATTTCCTGAGCTGAGAGCACGCTCGGCTCATGCCCTGATCGACATGGACTTTCCGGGATACGCAATCGGAGGACTTTCTATTGGCGAACCCAAAACAGTTCTCTTTGAAGTGGCAGAACAGTGCACCTCTCTTTTGCCGAAGGATAAACCGCGCTATCTTATGGGAATGGGCAAACCCGAGGATTTAGTTAAAGCGATGTCTATAGGAGTCGATATGTTCGACTGTGTGATCCCGACACGTAATGGCCGTAAAGGGCAGGTTTTTACCTGGGCTGGGACTTTGAATATCAAAAATGCACAGTTCAAAGAAGATTTTCAGCCTATCGATCAAAACTGCGGCTGTTACACTTGTCAAAACTTTAGCCGCGCCTATTTACGTCATTTATTGCAGGCGGATGAAATTCTCGGCATGCGACTCGGCAGTGTTCACAATTTATTTTTCTATCATGAGCTGGTAGCAA
>JBHHWX010000428.1:0-5406 GCA_046756745.1 bacterium
AAGTCGAACACCATGAAAATGAGCGGGAAACGTTGGGCGAGGAAACCAACGACCCGCTCGATATCGTTCCGGAGGAGCTGCGCCACGACCACGATTTCGAGGAAAATGCCACTCTGTTTTCCAAATCCATCAAAGAGCAGTTGCAAGCGGCGTTGGCCGAGATGTGGGAAGCGGAATTATACCTCAGAACGTTCAAACCGTCAGAGGCCCTGCCGTTCGAGTACCGGGCGCTGGTTTTGCTCAAAAAAGTCCAGCAGGCTTCGCGTCTCTATGTCAAAAAAATCGGTTTTGAACCGACGCCCCTCAAGCCGGTGGAAAACCGTTTGTCCGCAGATCTCTCCAACATCGAAAATCAAACTGAAAGCCGGACTGTGCCCAAAGAAAGAATCTATCCGAGCATCCGGGCCGGACTGCACGCTCTTCAGAAGCTTAAAAGTCCGTCGCTGCCTCCGGCTGAGGAAACCGTCAACATTCTGCAAGCAGCCGGGCGTGAGCTGGCTCGAATTCTCAGTGAAAACCCCACCCGGTATATCGCAACATTAAACGATCTGCGCACCGTGATGACAAATATAGAACACAGCCAAAGACTCTGCCAGCCTTGTGTGCTCAATGTTGAACGCACCTTTTGGAATGTTTTACCGGTTGCCGGGCATGTCACGACCAAGAAACGCGCGCCCCGCTCCGGCTTGTCCGAATTATATTTGCGAAAACTGGCAGGGGTGAATTAACCGGGTGATGCCGGGCTGTCCAAAAAGCTTGCAAAGAGTCTGTAACACGACATTTATGTCGTCGAGCTCGAGGCTCATTTCTCAACATAAATGTTGAGTTACGATTTCCACGGCGGCTGATGAACTGTCTGCAATCGAGACGATTGCAATACGTAAGGCAAACGTCCCGTTTGCCAGTGAAAAAGTATGTAGTGTCTGTACAGCGCAATCGGGACGATTGCAATACGTAAGGCAAACGTCCCGTTTGCCAATGAAATTGTTTGTACTGTCTGTACAGCGCAATCGAGACGATTGCGATACGTAAGGCAAACGTCCCGTTTGCCAGTGAAAAAAGTATGTAGTGTCTGTACAGCGCAATCGAGACGATTGCAATACGTAAGGCAAACGTCCCGTTTGCCAGTGAAAAAGTATGTAGTGTCTGTACAGCGCAATCGGGACGATTGCGTTACGGACTTAAGGTTCTGAGTTTATGCTTGTTTTGACCGTCAGTTTTGTTATTGCCCTCACGCTCGTCACAATGGTCGTGCGTCGTCCTGATCGCCGTCGATTGGGACTGCGACTCGCCATGACGATTCTCGCGGTTTGTGCGCTTGCTCTGATGGCGTTACAGCCGCGATGGCTTAGTAAACCGGGAGCCGCCGCCGGTCTCCTGCTCACCCAGGGAACCTCTCTCGAGCACGTACGACAATTTGCGGATACGACTCGTCTGAAATACGAGATTTATGTGTTAAACGACACGCTGCCGGCTGCGTTCAGGCGTAAAGCGATATCAATCCCGGATGTTGGTTTCCTCAAACGCAATTTCCCACAGATAGAGTTATTGCATGTTTTCGGCCACGGCTTATCTGAGTACGAGATCGCGGAGCTTGCGCCTCTTTACATCGTGGCGTTTACTTCGCCGCCGGGTAACGGACTGGTGGATATTTCCTGGCCGCGGACAATCACAATCGGAGAAAAGCTGAATGTACAAGGTTCTGTGGCGCTCGAAAAAGGCTCCGGTTGGTTGGCGCTGTCGGGACCAGCGGGCGCTGTGGATTCGCTGAACCTTTCCGCACAGGAGACGCTGGTTTTTCATCTGCAAGCGACTCCGCGCGATACAGGCAGGTTCTTGTTTACACTCGACTTTAAATCGACGGAAGGCGAAGAAGAATTCTCCGAAACAATCGATGTCACAGTGGACCCGATTCGAAAGCTGAAAATTCTGATTCTGGAGGGCGCACCCCGGTTTGAAACCAAGTTTCTCAAAAACGGGTTGGCAGAGCAAGGACACTCCGTTGTAGTGCGCACCACGGTGAGCCAAGATCGCACCCGGACTGAGTCGCTCAACTTGAATTTTCGATCCTACGATTTGCAGCGTCTGGGAGGTCGGCTGTTTTCCGAATTCGACATTCTGGTGATCGATCTTTCTACACTTTCCACGCTTACCCGCCGCCAAGGTTCGAGTTTGAAAGAGGCAATCCGTGCGGGTCTGGGAGCGCTCATCATTCCCAACCGGCTTGAAAACCATTTAAAACAACAAAACCTGCTGACGGAAAACTTTGAATTCCATTTTTTCCCGGATATCGCTTTTCGTACGGTGAAATTACAACTCGATGATAAGGACCGCCCAACTACAGAAATTCGCAGCGATCCGTTCGAAATCAAATCCAGATGGGGGATACAGCCCATCTTTCAGGACAAAGTCGGCAGATTGTTGGCAGCCGGCAAGAGGTTCGGAAACGGTTGGCTTGCCACGTCGTTAGTGAGAAATTCCTACGAATGGATTCTCGAAGGGCATCCGGAATTTCATGCTGCCTACTGGATGCGACTCCTTGATGTCATCGCCCGCAGGGAGCAGGAAACCGATGTCTGGCAGGCGCTTAACTCCGGGCCTGCTTTGATAAATCAACCGTACCGGTTGCAGCTTTCTTCAGTGCGGCAGGCTCCCATCGCAACGGTTGTTTCGGACGGAGGCGATCCGGATAAAATGTATTTGAAGCAGGATAGGGTCAATCCTTTACTGTGGCGCGGGAGTTATTGGCCGCGCAGGAGCGGTTGGCATCGAGTTTATGTCGAGCCGGATGATGATTTCCATTTTTATGTTCACCACCCCGGGGAATGGACTGCTTTGCAACAGTCCGAACGCCTGCAGGCGACCCGGCGTTATGAAACGCGTCCCCGGCTTCGTGAACCGGGCGCTGCTGCGCCCGTCGACCTTCGCATGCCAATCCCCTCGTTGCTCTTTTTCGGGCTTTTTATCGCCTGCTGTGCGACGTTGTGGATCGAAACTAAGCTGGCCGGTTAAACCGAGAGCTTGACCCCTCTTGTTTAGTTGTGTGAAGCGAGATACAGTCGGCTTCAGCCGACTTGAGCTATGAGCCTGAAAATTTATTTTCAGGCGTTTTGGTACCCGGCCTCGGATAAGCCGCCCCGGAATTCTCTTTTGTGGGTAATGAAAAGCCTTGAGGGGGGACGAAGGGGGGTGTCATCGCCGGAGCAACAAACCCAGTCCGCTGAAAACACAAACAAAGCCTTAATTTATGTTATCAGTAAGTATCTATCGAGCGAAGCTTCGCCTTAAACAGACATTTTTTTCTCCAACGGATAGAAAAACCCAACGGATTACCAAGCAGTTGGGTTCTTTTACCTGAAGAGTTCATGAAGTTTGCTATTCTGATCCCTTTCCTTGAAGTGGTCATTTAGAGGTGTACACTACTGCCGTAGTTCTTTCAGCAAGAACATGTTCATGTTCGTAGAAGCCGTTTTTTAAGCGAGAAATCTGTTATGTCGCTGCTCAGTGCATTTACAAGATTTCTCACCCCGACAAAAGACTTTGGGATTCGAAATGACATTATCTAAGAAAACGTGCTCTGTTTGTCGAAGAGCCCGACGTTTACTTTCCGGGGTAAAGGTCTTCGGTTCTCAATATCCTAAGCCGGACAAGCCGGAACCAACAAAAATTAAAGCACACGCAAAGCATGCCCTGAGCGTGGCCGAAGGGTCGCAGAGACGCAAAGAATACGCAAAGGTTTTTCTTTGCGATCCCTTTGCGCCTTCGCGTCTTTGCGTGAAATTTTTGCCTTCCAATATGTTCTTGAATAGCTACTGTTTTCACGTTTGACGCCGGATGTGCAATGTCTGATTTTGTAGTATGCAAATATTTGCACATTAAGGTTTTTATTGTAGACATACGAAGCGTCTTAAGTCTCTAATATTAAAGGGTTGTCTTGTAAAATATACTGTGTGGCATAAATATTGCGAATAGATAACAACTTCTAACGACTTCACATTTTTATATTTAATTTTGCCCTTATTGTGTTAATGACTGATAATTTGTGTTTGAACGAAAACTCATCTAACGCCCTGTCATTGCGAGGCGTTTTTTGCCGAAGCAATCTCCTGGCGTGCCTAATATGGGGATTGCTTCGCTGAGAAGCGCTCGCAATCACATAAAGATTCGAGTTTTCGTTCAAACACAAATTACCCAATCTTAAAATATATTAGGGAGGGACATGCCCATGAATTCTCCGTAAGGTTCTGGTTTGGACGTGACTGCGGTGTTTTTTAATTCAAGAGAATTATTTAATCAATTTAAGGAAGGAAATTATGATGAAACGGTTCACTACTTTAGCGCTTGTGCTGTTGTTGAGCGCATTTGGTTTTTCCACGGTTCTAGGGCAAGCTCTCGAGATATCCGGTACTGTGACCGAAGAATTGACCGGGGATGGTCTGCCGGGTGCGAATATCTCCATTAAGGGCACGAATTTGGGTACTGCCTCGGATCGCGATGGAAAATTTAGTCTCGTGTTACCTAATTTTTCCGAAGCAACTTTGGTTGTGAGTTTTATCGGGTACTTCACTCAGGAGATCACAGTCTCTCAGAACACAAGCAGCCTGAGCATCGCCATGGCAGAAGACGTGTTGAAGGTGTCGGAAGTTGTG
Organism: bacterium; assembly: GCA_046756745.1. Classification (GTDB taxonomy): domain Bacteria; phylum Zhuqueibacterota; class Zhuqueibacteria; order Oceanimicrobiales; family Oceanimicrobiaceae; genus JBHHWX01. Next base: position 4,650 of record JBHHWX010000428.1, read on the forward strand.
GTCACCGGTTTGGCAACGTCGGTGAAAAGGAGAAATCTGGCCAATTCCGTCGGCACGGTCTCTTCGAAGGAACTGATTCCGGCGCCGGCTCAAACCCTTGAGCGTGCCTTAAATGGCAAGATTGCCGGGATTTCTATCAATCAAAATTCAGGGGCGCCGGGCGGAGGCATCAACGTTAATCTTCGCGGTACTGCTACAATTACCGGTTCGACACAGCCACTCTATGTGGTTGACGGTGTGATCATTAGCAATGCAGCCATCCAATCCGGACTTGACTTAGTTACCGACGCAACCGGCGCCGGAAGCGCCACACCGCAAGGTCAACCGACCAACCGCATCGCGGATCTCAATCCCAATGATATTGAAAATATTGAAGTTCTCAAGGGCGCCAGCGCCGCGGCAATTTACGGTTCGAAAGCCAGCAACGGCGTGGTCATTATCACGACAAAATCGGGCATCGCCGGCAAAACCAGAGTGGATGTGACTCAACAAGTCGGTTTCACCAGCATTTTGAATAAAATCGGCACTCGCAAATTTGATGCGGCTAAGGCTGAGGCTGCTTACGGTCAAGCGGGTCTTGATGCGTTCAATGCAAACGGCGGCAGATTTATCGATCAGGAAGATGTGCTGTTCGGTGAAACCGGCTTTCTTAGCGAAACCACTTTGAGCGTTCGCGGCGGTACGGAAAGGACACAATTCTATGTCAGCGGGCTCGTTCAAGATGAGGACGGTATCGTCAAGAATACCGGCTATCAAA
>JBHHWX010000429.1:0-5398 GCA_046756745.1 bacterium
GGTATTCGCTTTTTTGGTTTCAATCCCTTGGGCTACCGCGTCATGGATGCGCTCTTCGGCATCGGGGTGATCGTTCTTATCTACCTACTTGGGAAACGTCTTTTTAATAGCAAGAGCGTTGGTTTTCTTGCAGGTCTCTTTGCATGTTTGGACGGGTTGTTATTAGTGGAATCACGCGCCGGATTGATCAACATCTTTGCGGTTTTCTTTTCCTTAGCGGCTTACTATCTGCTCTTAAAAAGCGGATTCGATAAACTTGAAAAACCGCGCTGGGTTTATTTAGCCGGAGCGGGAATCTGCATTGGAGCGACTGCGGCTGTTAAATGGATCGGCGCCGCCAGCCTGGGCATGATACTCATTCTTTATGGGTTGGCCTGGATTAAAAATCGCTGGCCACACTTACCGAACCTCTTGGCCGAACACTCCTTGCTGCAACGAATTGGCAAAATAAATCCGGGTCTGATTTTCGTCTGCTGCATCCTGCTGCCGGTCCTGGTTTACTCGATGACCTTCATCCCACATTTACAGCAAATCCCGGAATACTCTTTTCTCGAGCTGCACAAACAGATGTTCGGCTATCATGCCCATTTGCAGGAACAACACGGCTACGCCTCGTCCTGGTGGAGCTGGCCGCTTCTGCTGCGACCGGTGAGTTACTATTGGCATGTCGACGAACCGACTCAGCAGGTGACGACAATTTTGAACATAGGAAATCCGGTGCTGTGGTGGCTGGCCATCCCGGCTGTCCTGTTTGCGGTTTGGGTTGCGTTTGTCCGGCGAGACTTTGGCGCTCAATTTGCCGTTCTGGCCATAGCTCTGCACTATCTGCCGTTTGCCGTCATCTCAAGAGCCACCTTTCTTTATCATTTTATGGGGGCGCTGCCGTTTACCATTCTTCTGCTCGCCTTTGTTATCCACAAACTGTGGTCGGCGAATCGTTTGGGACGTGAATTAGCGGCCACAGCGGTTCTTGCGATTGTCCTCTGCGCGATTTATTTTTTACCTGTTTGGATGGGCCTGCCCATTCCGCTGGGAGCTTTTTATCAGCGAATGTGGCTGTTGAGTTGGATTTAAGAAAAACGCAGGTGGCTGAAACAGTCCAAACGAACTTGCTCAAAGGCGTCCTCGCCGAGGGCTTTCGAGCACAAATGTAGAAGAGGACACGCTCGGCGGGACGCCTTCGCTAAGAAATAGTCTTCCTCATGAGTTGTCATTTCGAGCAATACACTACTGCCGTAGTTCTTTCAGCAAGAACATGTTCATGTTCTTAGAAGGGTGCACAACGCGCCCATCCTCTTGTCATTTCGAAGGAGCGCAAGCGACTGAGAAATCTTGGATTCTGAGCATGCGTCCTGCGCAAAGATTTCTCGTCCGGCAAAAAACGCCGGGATTTGAAATGACACGATGATATTATCTTTGTACTGAAGCACGTTTCACCTCTCACGTTTCACGTTTGCCAGTGCGGTTTTGCCGCGCTGGGTCACGGACTAATAAAATATCTGCATTTTTATCTTTCCTAAAAATACATTTTTAGGCGTTTTGCCAAAAGCCGGGCCTGTACGAAAATACCCTAAGTTAAAAGTGATATCCAGGTTACGAATCTCTCGTAATGTAAAGATGAAATCCAACTCTTTGCCGAGATCCCGGTTCCTTCCAAGCGGCTCGGCATCGAGGTCGGAATCGCGCAAAAAACTCTGTGCAACCTCCTGATGGTAGGAATGAAAAATGAATTCTACTGAGGAATGTAGCGTCGGTCGCACCCCCACTCCCAGCGTCAGGATTTGCATATTGCTCAATTCAGGCTCAAACAACTCGCCGTAATATTTGATGCGTTTTAACCCTCCTAATTTTGCGCTGTTATCCTGTAAACCCGTCTGTCGAAAGTTCGAATCTGATTTATCGTCAAGGTCATCGTCGCCCGAGCCATACGCATAACCGAGAGTCAGTGAAAATGGTTTGACAGAATGGGTGCTAATCCGCATTCCGAAGTCATAACCAAAGCCATGAACGGAATTCACTTCATCAGTACCATTGACCAAAGCGATGTTCGACCAATAGCGAATGATTTTAAAGAACTGGCCGCGAACCTGCGCCCCATACCAATTGAGCACGATATTCTCGTGAAAATGTTTGCGGCCAAAAATAAACCCGCCGAGATAGGTACGTCGCGCCAATTTAACCCGCGCCGAGGCATAGTAGTGATACTGGCTCATTTCATCATCCAGATCGTCCTGTAAAAACACTCCGCCATGGACTAACCCAAACTGCATATCCAAACGTTTGGTATCGAGGATGAGGCGAATGGCATCGAGATTCTCATCAAACAACCATTCCCGTTTATCTTTAAATCTTTGCCTGCCGAATTGCAGCCGCCAAGGCGTATGAAAGAGACCGTAGTATGTCAAATACATTTCCGACACGTCCAACACTGTGGAAGCGTTCTGGTCTCCGGCGCCCGTCCGAATAAGCGGTTTGCGTTTGAGCTTGAGCTTGGCATAGCCTTCAACGTCGGGATTAAAGTTGATGGAAAGCTCAGGTTTGAAGGAAAAGTGCGACCCCATCTCCTCTTCACCCCCATCCAAAGCAAGATTCTTTTGGGGTTCCACTTCTACCTCGACTTTACCGCCCAAAATCAAAAAATTGCCGATGTTAATAGGCGCGGCCTGTTGATCGTCATCGTCCCTTTTGATAGAATGCAGGCCTCGCCCCTTCTCTCTGAAGTCCGTTAATCGAACCGATTCTTCAAAAACAATAGGGGTATCCAAGACTAAGCAAGCAAACCGTTCCCCATTTGTCAGCCGTTGTATTTCGCCTTCTATGATTTCAAGGTTGTTTGGAAGCTCATCGATTAACGTAATCTTCAAGGCCAATAAAGTTTTTTTGCTGATCCGTTCACCTTCTATCCGCACCCAATTGCCAACCTGCAATTCCGTCCACGAAATAGGTTGCTCCCTTTCACTTACAATCTCGGTTGTATCCTTCATCAATACGCTCAAGCCTAACATCGACAAACGATGTGCGTCGGTATGGATGCTGCTAATTTTGCTTTGTACAACGGCTGTTGCGTCAGCGCTTTTAAGCACAACACGCTTACCGAGGAAAAAACCATCCGACAGATGCTTTCCGGTTACGGCTATTCTCTGGCCCGGCGCCAGCACGCTCAATTCAGCCGAGTACGCGATATTATGTAACGGAAGGAAGCCTACAAAAACCCCAATACAGGCAATTCTTTTAACAACAAGTCTGCACATGTTTTTCACGGTAAGCCCTTTGATTAGAATATTTTTGATAAATCTGCGCAAAATTTGGAAACTCGACCCTCTCCAAAACTTTTAATATCGTGAGAAGCCGGCGAATGAAACTGAAGTCCGGAAGCTGCATCTCATGGTGGTGCAGAAGAATGCCCACCGTTGATTTCGTTATTAAAGATTCCCGAATTTCGAAAAGCACCTGGCTGGGAGACTTTAATTCCGGTTGAGGCCGGCGATGGTAGAGATCCACATCTGTTGAAATTTCAAATAGATCGAAATCGATCAAGCCGATGTTTCCACCATCTGCTGACAGTACCTGAAAACCGAGCTGCTTCAAAGAAATCAAAGTATCGTTATTATAGCGATTCCATGGCGGGGTAAAAGCCAGAAAGAAATCGTTTAAAAACAGCTCGCTCATCTTGTCCTTGCCGGCAACGATGTCCAAAAACTGGGCGGTTTGAGTACGCACCCCCCCGAATTCACATTTCTTCCCGCTGCGATTGTGATTTTCATGACTGAAGCCGTGCTGACATAAAAAAACCAAGTTGGGTTGACCCTGCTTCACTTTTCTCAAATAGTTAACGCTCTCCCTGGTCACTCGCTTGGGAATAACCAGCAGATGCAGCGGTATCTGTTTCTCGACAAATAAGTCCAGTAGATGAACCAGGTTAGCCGTAAGCTCATCAGAGTCATCGTCACGGAAGAAAAACGTGATAGGCGTCTGATGTTTGTGGTAAGCCTCCTCAATTAACCCAGAAAGGGTCACTGAAAAACCCTCTCGCAGCAAACGGGCTGTAAACTTTTGGTAGTCTTCTCGATGTTCGATTTTTTCGAACTTCATAACAACTCTCCCGATTAAACGGTCAATTGACAGGTCTGCTCGATAAACCCTCTCGTATTCGGCACACCAGAGAGATTTATTTCAAAAGAATTCGTCTCCAAATACGCAGCCGATTTTATGGCCAAAGCCAGATTTTCCGGGTTTAAATCTTCCGGATGCAGCAGGGTGGCCACACCTTTTTCCGCCAGCGAACGCGCCCGGCGTATTTGTTCATCGTTACCGCCGCCGTTAAAAGGCACAAGCACCGAGGGAACCCGAGCTTGCAAAACATCTAAACAGGTGTTGTATCCGGCCATACTCACGGAAGTATGCGACTGTTTGAGTACGGCGCACAAATTGGGCACAAAGGTTTCGATTGTGATATTCCGGTCATCTGCCGCCAGTACATCCAAGCGTTGTCTTTCCGTCTCCGGTAAAAACGGCCCAGTGACGATGGTCAACTCCACGGGCATGATCTGGTCCAGATATTTTTTCGCTTGAATGGCCGTCTCGAGCAAAGGCATACCGACTCGTCCCCCTCCGGCACTGACGGTTACCTTCGTCAACTGCGATGTCCCGTTTGAAGGCGAAGATTTGATAGACCCGTTGCCTTTTTGAGGAACCACATAGCCGGTGTAATAAATACTCGCTTGTAAATCCGTTAATCTGGAAAAGGAGCCATCGAGCGAGTGCACGCGGGAGTCGGAATGCACCAGAATCGAATCAAAGTAGCGGTTCACCAGCAGGCACACTCTTTCCTCAAACTTGGCTTGGTCTTTCTTTTTGACCAAAATGTCGCGCACACTGCACATCACCTGCGCCCTGTTGGTGTTGTTCACATTCGCTTCCAAGAGAGGGATCAATTCGAAGGCGAATTTTTTACGTCCAAAAGGAAAAAGTTCTACCAGAATAACATCAGGCTGTACTTCGTCATAGAGGCGCAGCAGGGCTTGCTTGCGAAGGTGCTGGATTTCCTCGAGTGACGGTGTCTCAGCAAGTTTGAAATTGACATCGCTCGCAATCGGAGGCAACTGTACCATAGAAACATTTTTCGGGACGGCGATATCGGGTATGGCCACGCCGCCGTTAATAAAAAAAACCGTATGCTCTGACAGACCGGCCGCCAGGGCCATGCTGCGGACATAATGCCCCATGCCGAGTAGGTGTTGGCAATAAAGTAAGATCTTCATTCTTCACCTCAATCACTGTGAGCAAACAAAAAGCGTCAAACGCACCCGGGGACGGATGCTTGAGCATTCATGCGTTCCCAAATAAAATTTGGGAACGAGAACATGCAAACTGCTTACTGCAAACTGCCTCATCATTT
>JBHHWX010000430.1:0-5377 GCA_046756745.1 bacterium
TGTATTGAAAAGGGGATCTACGGTGCCTAATCCTGCCAGCGTAAACCTCACCGAAAAGGAAAACGAGCTCCCAGCGCTTAGAGAGCCATTATAGGTGACCTCTCCGCCTCCAAAACTTCCACTCCAACCGCCAATTCCGGATAAATCCGTAAAAGAAGAAACAGAGGTAAAGGCCGTCCCTGGAAACTTCAGAGAAAAGGCGTCGAACGGACCGAAAGTAGCTAGACCTTCACCCGGTCCTACTGTAATAGTATACGTTGCGGTACCGGTGGTGAAGCTGCCCCCGTCTAAAACAGGATTAACCCATCCGACTAAAGTTAATGCAGAAGCATTGGAATTGAATGTGAACAGCATTACCAGCGCCAAAATTGCTATGATCGTTTGTTTTTTCATCGTCTTATATCCTCCTAAGGTGAGTGTATTGAGCACGTTGTTATTTTATTATCACTTTAAGCAAAACAGATGCCATATTTTTTCATGACGAAATAAAAGGAGGTAATTTACATAATTACAATTAGATAGACGCGATAATCGGAAACTCAGCTTTGTTCCATTGGGCTCTTGATTGTAAGCGTTATTTGACATAAATAACGAATGAATACCTAAGTTATTGATAATCAAGATATTAAAGTGTCAGGATTCCTAACAGTGGCTCTAGGAACGCGCTCGGAAAGTGTGTTTCCCTTCGCGACGGCGTCACTTCGACAAGCTCAGTGCCGGCTCTCGCCGAGCAGACTCTATGCTGAGAAACCCTCGGCGAGACGCCTTCGGGAAGTGATTTAGGCTTTTCCGACCGCGTTTATAGATAGATTGTTTCGTTGCTTGGGTCTCAGCTCAGCGCTTCCTCTTCGCCTTTTTGAGTAAGCTTAAACTTGCCATCCCCAGAGCGATTAATATCAGACTACTTGGCTCCGGCACAATATTGACACTTCCGCTTTGGGATTTATAAAGCCCGCCTTCAATACCGGCCAGATCTACTTCACGAAATCTCACGATAAAATCGTCAACAGCAAAAGTTGTCGAGAATGGGTCCGGGCCGGACAGGTTCTCAAAAGTCCAGGTGAAGCTCGCGCTGCCGACGATATTCGCCTGAGGCACCGGCAAACCATAGATTTTGTCCGTACCTACCGAGCTCGTGCGCATCTGAATAAAACTACTTACATTTATATTCCAGCCAGAAGGCACATTAAATGAAAAATTCCCCCACCCTGATGGTACGGCCTGACTTCTAATGGTAAAAAGATAGATCGCATCTGCGTCCGGTCCGGTGTTGTTTAAATTGAAGGATATGCTGTATTTGTTGGTTGATGAATTAAAAGCGATACCATATGATAGGGCCCAGGTATTGAGAGCAAGTACATTGTGGTTAAATACAAATAGTAAGAATAAGCAACTAATAAAAGATAGCTTGCGCATGATTACACACCGGGTTAATTGTTGAGATATACGCTTGAAATGATGAAGTATCGCAGATAGGAGTTCGCTTTTTAACTCCACAATTTTTATACCAAAGTGAGTGGATATAAAATTGAGCAGAGCTTAATTTCTATAGGAACAATAAATTATGTGGGTATTCTAAAACAGGATAGAACAGCACTGAGCTTAAAGACGCAGGGATAGGTGTCAGGAATATTAACACACGAGGAAAGCCATCAAGAACTCACGTCTTCGACAGCTCCTCCCCAACCATTTTTCCCGGAACGCCGTGCTGGTCGAACTGTGGCGACCTACTGACTTAAACCTAATCTGCGACGTATTTCCTCGCTGGATATTCCACCTTCTTCTTTGTGGCGTGCCCGCGACCTTTCGATGAGCGCCAAAAATTCTGGATTGCTGCTCAAAGAAACCGTTTCCATGTCTGAATTGTTTACGGGTACTAAAGCAGCTATAGGTTTACCTTTGACAGTAACAATCATAGGTTCGTCAGCCATTTGACTAACATACTTGGCGAGTGTTTCCGTTGCTTCTTTTTGTTCTATGGTTTTCATAGTTTAATCACTTGACCTCCAATACGTAATTCATTTCGCTGTTTAATACCAACAGCACGGATAAAAACAATGGGTTTTGGCTTATCTTGTACATCATAATAAACACGTAAGTTATCGATACGAAGTTCCCAGGGAGCCAACAGGTTGGGACGCATTGGCTTACGATTTTTTGTCTCGACCGTTGGCTGGTGTGCGAGTTGTTTATCCACTGTATCTAATACAATTGCCCGCTGGCGAGCAGTTAATGTGCGCAAATGACTTTCTGCGTCAGGTGAATATTCTATGTGATAAGTCATAGCTTCACTTCGGCAACTCCCCCACCATCTTCTCCGGCACCACGTATTTATCAAATTCTTCTTCCGTCAAATACCCCAAACTCAGTGCCGCTGCTTTCAAGGTGGTGCCCTCCTTATAGGCTTTTTTGGCAACCTCAGCGGCTTTATCGTACCCGATTACCGGGTTCAAGGCAGTTACCAGCATCAAAGAATTATCGAGATTACGTTTGATGATCTCGTAGTTTGGCGCGATACCCATAGCACAATTTTTGTTAAAGGAGTCGCAAGCGTCGCCGAGCAAGCGCGCGGACACCAGAAGGTTGTAAATCATCATCGGTTTAAACACATTCAGCTCGAAATGACCGGTCATGGCTCCAACGTTGATAGCGGCGTCATTGCCAAACACCTGTGCGCACACCATGGTCATCGCTTCGGCTTGTGTCGGGTTGACCTTGCCGGGCATGATTGAAGAGCCGGGTTCATTGGCCGGGATGAGAATTTCGCCGATTCCGCTGCGCGGACCCGAGGCTAATAATCGAATGTCGTTGGCAATTTTCATCAGACTGGCTGCGACGGTTTTCAGGGCGCCGTGTGTTTCCACAATAGCATCGTGAGCGGCCAGCGCTTCGAATTTATTTTCTGCCGAGACAAAGGGAAGACCGCTTAATTCGGCGATTTTTTGGGCAACTTTAGCGGCGAATTCCGGCGGGGTATTGATGCCAGTTCCAACCGCGGTTCCTCCCAGGGCTAACTCCGAAAGATGCGCCAAGGTATTTTTAATGGCGCGAATGCCATGCTCCAACTGGGAAGCATACCCTGAAAATTCCTGACCAAGGGTCAAAGGCGTCGCATCCATCAAATGGGTTCTGCCAATTTTTACGACCTGCATAAAATCTTTGGATTTTGCGGCTAAGGTGACGTGCAGGCGATGAATTTTTGGAATCGTCGTTTCTGTCACCATTTTGTATGCCGCGATGTGCATGGCCGTGGGGAAGGTGTCGTTCGAAGATTGTGATTTGTTGACGTCGTCATTGGGGTGTATCGGGCTTTTTGAGCCGAGATCGCCGCTGAGGATTTCGATAGCCCGATTGGCGATGACTTCGTTGACATTCATATTTGACTGGGTGCCGGAACCGGTTTGCCACACGACCAGAGGAAAATGGTCATCTAATTGTCCGCTCAAAATCTCATCGCAGACCTGTGCGATGACGTCGGCTTTTTCTTTCGGCAGCACCCCACACTCGTGGTTGGTCAAAGCCGCGGCTTTCTTTAAAATCGCAAAGGCGTGGATAACTTCGATAGGCATCTTCTGGCTGCCGATACGGAAATTTTGTAGCGAACGTTGTGTTTGCGCCCCCCAATATCTATCAGCGGAAACTTCGATGGTTCCCATACTGTCTTTTTCGATTCTTGTGTTCATTTTAATTCAAATCTCCGTAGTTTGTATCATAAATAGAAATTGGAGTGTTGGATTAATGGATTATTGGAACTTACATTGTACAGTCATTTGAGCCATTTTTATTTACGGCTCTGGATCCTTATGAATTTTTACCGGAAGTTTGCAGAAATTCACTGAATTTATTCAGTTCTCCAAACAGTTTTTTGCTTAGAGCATCCAAGCCGTTGCAGAGTCTCATCAGGCGCTTTTCGTCAATTGTAAAAGAATAGATATTTCTAATAACGTGACGGAAGGCCAACAGTTCTTTTAAGTCATCTCTTAGATCATCCGAAATGACCTGTGCTCTGATTTCCATCAAGTCTGTATTCATTTGCGCGAGAAGATCGTTGTGCCAGTGTTCGCCAAATGGCACCTCCCCGTCAACTTTTGATGCAATGCTTTCAAATATATGTTCAACACCCGTATAAAATGCCTGCAGATTAAGAGCGAGTGAATCCAAATACAGCTCTTTCTCTTTCTGATTTTCCGGCACTTCGGCTGAGCGCTCATGAATCTTACTTGCCACTTTCCGCAAGTTTTCGATCTCATCGCGAATCTCTTCGGATAAGACCACATACTTGACTGTCATAACTCCTGCCCCTGGTCCGAAATTCTTCTTTTCAAAAAATCATCGCTGGTTGGCAAGTCCACCAGATCGACTCTGAATCCATGATCCATGTCGTTGACTTCGTACAGGGCTCGCAAGAATTTCTCCGGGGCGATTCCCCTGACTGCAATGTCAATATCGGAGTGCAAATAGAAATAGTCTTGAAGAAGAGTTGAACCGAATAAATAGATGTGCTCGGCGCCGAAATCGTTTCTTAATCGCGAGGCGATTTGATCGGCGGCTTTGAGAGCTCGTTTTCTCCTTGCCGCTCGCTGCCTCTTTTCCTCGTTTTTCAGCCGTTTAAGCCGGTCTATGTAGGGTTGGTAATCCATCTAAAGTCACCTGAGAAAGTTGTCATTTTGAGCAGTTTCAATTTACATAATCGCGTTTGAAAATGCAAGCAAAAGGCCAGCTTATTGGTAATCGGTCAGTTATGGGGGGGCGGTGTACAAGCTTCAGCTTGCTCTGGGAGGGGCGGCACAAAAACACGCTGAAGCGTGAACACCCAACGAATTACCCATTCCTGACTGACACCCGTACCCCCGTAACTGACCGATTATGCTTAGTTGTCCCAGTTTACTTTAATAGTAATTAGTGATTGACCGAAACATGTCACTCCTCCGGAGTTTGACGATTCTGATGGTCGGATTTCTATAAACATGTCACCCCTAGAAACGTGGCTGAAAAGTCCAAACTCACTTGCCCGAAGGCTTCTCGCCGAGGGCTTCTCAGCACAGACTGAGGGTAGAAAACGCTCGGCGAGGACGCCTTCGCTAAGAGGTTTTTATCGCGCATTTTTGAGTTCTCGGTCTATCACCCGTAAATAAATTTTCAGACCGGATAGCTATTGTGAGCTATTGTTATTGTTAGCTGTGGGCAAGTTGTGTACACTAATAGCTGGAAAGAAGTTGAATACATAAGTTTGAGAAGCAGGTGATATTAAAGGATTGTTTTTCAATGATGAGCTCTTTTTTAGTAACGAAGCATTCGGCGAGCTTTGACAAGTCTAACCATTTATATTTATGATAGTGGTGGTGTTTATCTAGCGCATGGTAGAGATTGAATCCAT
>JBHHWX010000431.1:0-5360 GCA_046756745.1 bacterium
CTGGCCGGAGGTCAAAATCGTCGACCCGGAATTTGCCATGAGCGAGGCAGAGTACGAGGTGGTTCGGGTGTGAGGAGGGAATCCCCCTAAATCCCCCTTTAAAAAATAATGTATTAACAAAAGCATTGCAATTTATATTTAGCTCTCGTATTTTATTACAATTGGTAATTTCGTGAATAGCCGATGTTGTTGTGCTTCATCCTTTGAAAAAGAATAAGTGCGGATTTCTTCTCGACCGTGAAGTGGAGCGCGATAGATGAAGCGTTTAATATAAAATGAAAATAAACTTATACCGTCTCAAAGGCCGCTTTAAAGGCCTTCTTTTCGTTTTGGCTATTGCCATCATCCTTGCCCTGCTCATTTACAGTCAAAGCATTGTCAGCGCGCTGCGAGCCGAGTCGAAAGATATTTTGTTGTTTTACGCTCAACTTCACGCTTCAGCGGCAACAGCCGAAACCAGCTCCAATCTTAATTTCATTTTTGAGGAGATTATTCAACGCACGAACTTTCCTATTATCATGACAGACCTGAAGGGTATGCCTATTGCCTGGAAGGGGATCGACATCGCCGAGGACGATCGTTCTCCTGAAACGCTTGTTAAAGTAAAAAAAATTATGGATGTGATGCGGCGGGAGACCGAGACCATCCCGATAAAATATGAGGATCACGTACTCAATTATCTTTATTACGGTGATTCAAAATTGATAAAGAAATTGCAGTGGCTGCCCTATATCGGGATTTCTGTGGTCGGGTTGTTTATTCTCATTGGGTTTTTAGGATTTCGCAGCATTAAACGCAGCGAAGAGCAGTTTATCTGGGTGGGTATGTCCAAAGAAACAGCGCATCAAATCGGAACCCCCCTATCTTCGATTATGGGTTGGCTCGAGCTTTTGAAATCCAAAATGACGGATAAGTCAGCTCAAAAAACCTTGCAAGAAATGGAAAAGGATGTTGAAAGACTGCTCAAAGTCACGGCTCGGTTTTCTCAGATCGGTTCACTGACCGCACTCAAGCCGGTCAACATGATCAGCATGCTCACGGAAGTCGTGAATTACTTTCGCCGGAGACTTCCGCAATCGGGTAAAAGGGTGCGCATCATAGAGAACTACGCCGCTGATATGGATGTGCCGCTGAACAAGGAATTATTTGAATGGGTCATTGAAAATCTAGTCAAAAACTCCCTCGACGCCATCGAGAAAAAGAATGGTGAAATCACCATTGATTTCGGGAAACTCAAGAACGGTAAGCACCGGGTTTACATCGATATCAAAGACAACGGTCGCGGGATCGAAGGGTCCAAAGGCGATATTTTTAAACCCGGCTACAGCACCAAAAAACGCGGCTGGGGTCTCGGTTTGAGCCTGGCAAAACGGATCGTCGAAGAGTATCACGGCGGAAAGCTGTTTGTCAAGGAGACAAAAACCGGCGAAGGCACGACGATGAGAATTTTGCTGTAAGCGGACATAGAGGTAGGTAGGCTGTAGACTTTTAGGCGGTAGGGAGGTCGTCATGAGAGATTTCCTAACAGTCTACAGCCTAACAGCCTAAACACCTAAATTGGGGAACAACACATGACAGACTTTCCTTTTGAAACAAGCCTGGTAATCGTCATTGCAGCGATATCTTTACTCTTATCTTTATTGACTTTCATCTCTATGATCGTGCACCGGGTCAGGCGGACTTTGAAAAGATTTCGTGATCAACCGATCACACATATTAGCATTACGCAGAATTGCTTCCGTTTTATTGCCACTATCCTTTGGTTAACCGCATCGGTTGCGGTCCTGTTTCTCGCCGCTTTTATCCAATCCTATCAACGATTTACCCATGAGGAGTTGGTCGCAGAAGTACGCTGCGTGTCGTTAGATGATGAGGAATCGTCTTTGTTCCTCGAGTTGACGCCGGTTCGCGACGGCGAAAAAATGACCACACAGGAATTTGTTATCCATGGCGATCAGTGGGCGCTTGAAGGCGATGTATTAAAGTGGGATGATTGGATGAATTTTGTCGGAGTTCATACTTTGTATAAACTCACCCGCATCAGGGGCCGTTTCGTTCATTATCAAGACGAGATCGATCAAACATCGAGTGTTTATTCTCTCGTGGAAAAGGAAGAACGCCCGCAATGGCGCTGGCTTTACAAGTACGGTCACAAATTGCGTTTTGTGAGCGCGGTTTACGGGAATACAGTTTACACGTTTCCTTCGGAAGAACATATCTACCAGGTTTACGCGACCACTTCGGGTTTTATCGTCAGAGTGCCGGAGGGGTAGCGCTTACAGCACTTTATCGACAAAACTTTGTCTAATCGATCTTCGATAGCCAAGTCTCATGCACATGCAGCCATTCTAACCCGTTGGGAGCATCCCCCCTGGCTTTGAAAATGACGGTGCTGATGCGCGCTTTTGTTTCGCCATCTATCTCCTGCCACTCCTCGTAAGTGGCGACAGGATTGCTGCTGTGCTCTAAACGAATCTGAATGTTTTCGATCCAAATCCGAAACGGCTTCTTGGCTCGAGCTCGGCTGGCATGCGCTTTTCTCAATGCCGGCGCCAAGTCCGCTTTGGTCGTGACGCGGCCATCGGGTGAGATGATTTGAAAATTCTCCGCGAGCACGCCTTGAAGTCGACTGAAGTTTTCATCGGTGTCGGCTAACTTCCCTGAAAACCAATCTTCGAAAAACTGGTGCAATTGGTGGATTTCGGCGTGCATTCTTTTTTTCATCATTTCAATATCCTGAGGAATGTCGATTATGTAAAGTTCATGGCTGCCTTCACAGGAGATCCACAATGTGGCGCCGGTAGGGTGGACCACCATCACGATCGGCATCTCACCGACCGGTATCCGGTTCACAACTCGTCTCTCTCGGTTGAGTATCACTGAGACGGCATGGCTCGCTGTATTGTTGACGAACAGGAGCTCACCGTTTGGAGTGGAGACCACTGAAAAAGGACTCTCGCCAATGCCTTCTTTCAAACTGTCGACCACAGCGTGTGTTGCAGTATCGATAAAAATAATTCGGTTCTCACCGCGCCGCCGCTAGGACGTTCGCCGACCGCGACTGTTGCAAGAACACGCTGTTTAACGAGATCGATGACTGTGACCGTGCGGTCGTTGTAATTGGGAACGAAAGCCTTTTTTCCATCCGGAGTGGTTGAGCTAGGAAATGGGCGCTGCCCGGTGGGATAATCGCGGATGAGCTGGAACGTGCTGGCGTTTAACACCCATAGCCGGTTTGCGCGTTCCGCGGAGACGAGATAGATGTTGTTTTGAAACGGTCCGGAAAAAAGAGAAGGCCCAGCGCCTGTTATTAACTTTTCTCCGGTTTGGCCGCCTTCTTTTGTCAAGCGGATAAGACCATCGGAACGGAATTGGCTGGCCGCCAACTCTCCGGACGGCAGCTCGATAATGCCCAAAGGCGTGTTGGGCACATCGATTTGAGCTACGATCTGCAGAAGGGCGACATCCACAATAGCTATCCGGTCGGACACGGCTGCTGCGATGTAGGCCTTGTTTCCGTCCGCGCTAAAGCTGATTTGGTGCGGCGTCTGGCCGACATCGAGGATTTTGCGCGTAAGGAAGTCAAGCGACTGTACACGGACAGATTGGACCAGAATAAAAAAGATACCAGCGCAAAGCACGATCCTGCAGGAAGATCTCCTGTTCTTCTGCGATTTTATCAATGTTTTTTACCCTTCTTGTTGGTACTTAGATTTTTGAAGGCATCTCAGGACGCAACTGGTGTCGCGCCCGCTCGGCGAGGACGCCTTCGCTAAGAGCACAATGTAAAACTCGGCACTCTCCGTCTCACGTTTCACGTCTCACGTTTGGCCAGTACTGCTGCGCCGAGATAGAAATCCTCCAAGTTAGAAATAGGTGCCGAAACCAAAGGATTTTTCGTGAATGTCTTCAAAAGCCGGGGCTTTTCTGCCTTTTGAAATTCTGAAGAAAATGAAATTCTTGCCGCGAATTTCTTCTTCCGGGCCTAAAAGAAGTTTTAAGACCCCGAGGGTCTTTTTCACCACATCCAAATCTTGCGCAAACGCGATGGAGTAATAAGTGGCGGTATCGTCCATACCGGGTAGGGCATCGATGAATTTTGAGCGGTGCCACCGTCCTTGAATGATGAGGTAGGGAGAAAAGGCCAATTCATAACGCACCTTGAAATCAAGCCGTTTCAGAGTATCGTTGCCGTTGCCGTCGTTTCCGGAGAAGGAGTAATCGAAATTCAGAGTCAGGGGCATAGCCAACCTCGGGTAACCGGTTTTTGTGTGCAATTTAAAAATCGGATAGTTTGTCCAGGGCAGCTCGACTTCCAATCCGAGCAAAAACTTGCGATTGATGACATCGAAGAGTTTATCTTCGGCTTCGTTCATCGCGGTGTCGATTTGATAAGACAGTTTCAATTCGGATCGATAAATCAGTCCGCTGGCAAAGTAGAACGGGTTGAAGGCAAGCTCTAAAGAGCTTTCCGTGCCGTTCCGGACGACATCGTCGCTGGCAAATGTCCCTTTGGACTTGAGATTGAAGGACATAGAGCGCAGCCAAAAGCCGCCGGTGTTGTTGACGAGATTTCTTTCAAAGATGTTGATTTTGAAGTCATGATCAAAGGCGTAAAGCGCTTTTTGCTGTGTGAGTCTGCGAAAACTGAAATCAAAGGCTTGCTCTTTACCGAATCCCCATTTCGTTTTGCCTACGGTGGCCTCATCGATGTTTACAAGGATAGCTTGCGACGGATTCGCTTTGAGGAACGTAACTGAAAGCTTCTCCATGCCTTTGAAATTGCCGTACAACTTCACGGTATTTGCTTGCCGTGGACGCCACTTAATTTGCTCGATTTCGAGACTCTTACCATCGTTAAAAGCGGCCCAGTTGCGTGCATCAAGAATAGCTGACGAATTATTCTCAGTCGCATTTTTGAGCTTGCAATTGATACTGTATACGATGCTGCGCCTGAGGATCTCGCCATTGGGTCCCTTTTGGGTCCGGAAGGTTTCAGCCAATTTTGCGCTTTCTAAAACGATAGATTGCGAAAAGGCTTGGGTTCCTAATAACGGAAATAACCCAACAAAAATGAGAAACGCGGCCGGAAAGTTTATTTTCCTTCGCGACGGCGTCCTCGCCGAGCAGGCTTTATGCTGAGACGCTCCCGGCGAGACGCCTTCGGCAAGTGAATTAGGCTTTTCCGACCGCGTTTCTATCATAGCACTTTTTATCATGACCATATGTCCCATTTTATGATATAACAGGTGAACTTTTGCATTTTGTGCAAAAGCTTGATCAGATTTCAGAAAACATTTCCGGGGTTCAGGAAATAAGTACCTGTATAGTCAAATTCTGCCATTTTTTGGCAGAATTTG
>JBHHWX010000432.1:0-5353 GCA_046756745.1 bacterium
CAATTAGAAACTTTATCTTCACTAGAAACCAGATTGTCACAAAAGTCCATTCCAAAATTAAAAAAGAGAGTTAGGAATATATTAGACAAAGTCCCAAGCAGAGAAGTTCCGGACTGGGATTTAGTTGCTTGAGCACAGGTAGAGCTGCGAAAACACAATATTCGCGTCATGGGGATCAATGCGTTCTAATGGGGCTTATGAGCATGAGATTCGGAATGATCCTCAATTGCCTCGAGGTGGCTGATGACATAAGCTCGCGGATTGAACGATTCTTCGACGACCTGTTCGATTCTGGTTGCATCTCTGTGAGCCTGGCGAATGGATATATCCCCCGGAAAGAGTAGATGAAATTCCACCGCGTAAGAATTTCCCAAATTACGATGCCGAAGTCCATGATACATTATACCAGATTTTTGGGTTTCTCTGTTTAATATTTCGATAAGCTTATTGCTCACAGACCGCTCCGCTTTATCCATGAGGCCGCCGAAGCTTCTGGCCATCAAACCGAAACCCGAGTACAAGATGTTCAGGGCCACGATGATGGCAACGATGGGATCCCATGGCAGCCAACCCGTGAGCATGATTAAAGCCAGACCTACCAGCACCCCGATGCTCGTCCAGCAATCTGTTAAAACATGCTTTCCGTTGGCTTCCAGGATGACGGAATTCGTACGTTTGCCTACGCGCAGCAAGTAGGCGCCCAATGCGCCATTAATGACAACAGCTAAAGCGGTTAAGCCCGAACCCAGGTCCAAATGTTCTAAGACAAGCCCGGCGAGCCATTTTGAGATGGCTGCGTACAGGATGTAGAGCGCCGCAATAACAATCATCGCTCCTTCAAAACCGGACGAAAAGAAGCTAATCTTGGCGTGCCCGAATAAATGGTTCGCGTCCGCAGGTTTAAAACTCACTTTTAAACTGTAGGCAGCAAAACCTACGGCCACGATATGGACAATGGACTCAGCCGCATCACTCAAGATGGCGGCTGAATCCGTGAAAAAATAGGCTGTTATCTTTATGGCCAGCATCAAGGCTCCAAACCCCAGCGACAATCTCATTGCAAATTCGAGCTGGGCGCGATCCTTTGATCTTTTTGGGGCGTGTTCCATTTTCTTGTTTCCTATTCACCGCCTAATAAAAACAATTGTAACAGTTCACCCCATAAGATTAGGACGCTGATTAACGCGGATCAACGCTGATTTACTCTTTAGCTTCCTGTGGCCTCAAGTATAATTTATACCCTGAAGACCTTGATGCATTTAAAATCTGTTTTTCAGTTTTCATCTGCGGCACTCAGAGGCAATCAGCGTCCCAATAAAGCGGCTGAACTGTTACGCTTTTTCTAAATATGAGACAATGTATCCTTTTCTTAAAGATCCGCGTCAGAGCGTCACTTTTGCGTCATCTCCTCCTTCTTCTTTTTGTCTGTATCCACCATCACCGCCGGCACCTCCTTCTCATGCACCAGCTTATTGAACGCCTTTAAATCGGTTGCCAAAATCGACTGAAACTCAGCTAACTCTGCATCGATTTTTTGCGTGAGGTCATCTTTTACCGCGATCATCTGATCGGTCGGACGGTAGTCGCCGATGGAAGCCGTTCCCGCCACTGCAGCCAGCTTGTTGTTCAGTCGAATCGGGAAGTTCAGCGGATCCTGGCGGCTCTGGTTCTTTGTCTGATAGAGCGTTTCTTCGATTTTGGTGATTTTCTTCACCAGCGCTTTGCCGGCTTCCTTTATCTCGTCTGCGCCTTCGAGGCCCTTCATTCTGCCGGTGATCTCTTTTACTTGTTTGCGGATGTCGCGAATCTGCTCAACGCTCTTATGCGTTTCCGTGAGTTTGTCCCTTATCGCGATAAGAAAGTCGAACTGCGCCTGCAAATCTTCCTGGGTAGAGGAGGAGCGCGGATCCTTCAAGATGTCAAAGGCAACCTCGCTGGAATCTTCCGCGACCACTAGCCGTGCCCTATAAGCGCCCGGCGCCGCTCTGGGTCCGGTCACGCTGCCGGCCCACATGATCAACCCTTTGAATTTTTCCGCATCCGGATAGCGCATATTCCAGACAAAACGATTCATGCCGGTTTCGATAGCTAAGCGCTCGTTTTTTTCTTTGGCTTTCGGGGTAAAACTCTTGATTATCGCGCCGTCTTCAGCTAAAATCCTGAGCGTCACCAGGCTGCTATCCGGCGCCTCTTTGAGATAATAATGAATCATGACACCGCTCGGTGGATTCTTCCCAGCCACGGCTGACCCCCTGCCGAACGAACGGCCGCCCATGCGATAAGTGGGACGCGGTTGGTACAGCCAATAGCTGCTGCTGGCTACTTGATCGGAAAGCTGATGTAACGGAGTCAAATCGTCCAGCACCCAAAACGAGCGCCCTTGTGTCGCGACGATGAGGTCGTTATCTTTTACCGCTAAATCCGTGATCGGCACGACCGGAAGTTTGAGCTGGAACGACTTCCAGCTTTCACCGTCGTCAAAGGAAATAACCATGCCGCTTTCTGTGCCGGCATAAAGCAACCCGGGGCGTTTGGGATCGGCCCGCACTACACGAGTGAAATGTTCCGCGTCGATGCCTTTGGTGATTTTCTTCCAGGTTTTGCCGTAATCAGTGGTTTTGTAGAGATACGGACGGAAGTCGTCCGATTTGTACATCGTGGCGGCGACGTACAACCCGCCGGGCTCGAACGGATGCGCTTCGATGCTGTTGATCTGAATCCACTCCGGCATGATCTTCTTCGGCGGGGTGACATTCTGCCAGGTTTTGCCGCCATCCCGGGTGACGTGTATCAAACCGTCGTCAGAGCCGGTCCAGATGACGCCGGCTTCATGGGGACTTTCGGCGACCGTAAAAATAGTGCAGTAATATTCCACACCGGTGTTGTCTTTCGTAATCGGTCCGCCGGAGGAGTGCAGACGCGTACTATCGTTACGAGTCAAGTCCGGGCTGATGGCTTCCCAGCTCTGG
Source organism: bacterium (assembly GCA_046756745.1). Taxonomy (GTDB): domain Bacteria; phylum Zhuqueibacterota; class Zhuqueibacteria; order Oceanimicrobiales; family Oceanimicrobiaceae; genus JBHHWX01. Next base: position 2,970 of record JBHHWX010000432.1, read on the forward strand.
CCGTCGTTTGTGCTTTTGTAGAGTATGTTGCCCGCTACAAACAGTGCATTCTTCTCATGTTTCGAATAGAGAATCGGGTAGTTCCATTGAAATCTCGGGTTCATGCCCTCGGCGCCATGTCCCATCGGATTGTCCGGCCAGACATTGACGCTGCGACGTTCGCCGGTTTTGTGGTTCACACGCACGAGGAAACCTCCGTACGAACCGCCAAAAACCACATCGGGATTGTCCGGGTGCGGGGCCAGCCAGCCGCTTTCGCCGCCGGCAGAAGGTTCCCAATCGCGTTCGGTAATAGCTCCTCCGTCGGAACGATGCAGAATGCGCACGGTTGAGTTATCTTGCTGGCCGCCCAAGATGCGATACGGGACATGAGTGTCCGTGGTCACACGGTAAAACTGCGCTGTTGGCTGGTTGTGGTAGGTGCTCCAATTCTCGCCCGCGCTGAAAGAGACCTGCGCGCCGCCGTCGTCGCCGATGATCATGCGCTGATCATCTTCGGGCGCGATCCAGAAATCGTGGTGGTCGCCGTGCGGGGTGCGGATGCTGTCGTAGGTTTTCCCTCCGTCTTTTGAGCGCCAGAAACGCACATTAAGCACGTAAACAATGTCTTCGTTTTGGGTGTCGGCGTAGATACGGGTGTAATACCACGCGCGCTGCCGCAGTTTGCGTTCTTTATTGATCTTACGCCACTTTTTGCCGCCGTCGTCGGAACGGAACACCCCACCGTCTTTCGCCTCGATGATAGCCCAGACCCGGTTGGGGTTGACCGGCGAAACCGTGACGCCGCTGATACCGATCATGCCCTGCGGCAGCCCTTCGTTGTGGGTGATCTCCTCCCAATTATCCCCACCGTCGGTGGATTTCCAGATGCTGGAGCCTTCGCCGCCGCTTTCCAGACTGTACGGCGTGCGTTTTATACGCCAGAAACTCGCGAACAAGATACGCGGATTGGACGGGTCCATGGCGAGATCGACGCAGCCGACTTCGTTGCTGACAAACTTAATCCTTTCCCAACTCTTGCCGCCGTTTTTGCTGCGATAAAGGCCGCGCTCATCATTCGGTCCGAAAAGGTGCCCCAATACGGCAGCATAAACCAGATCCGGATTTTTGGGGTGAATGCGAATGCGCGGAATGCGCCTGGAATCTTTCAAACCGGTTTGCTTCCAGGTTTTGCCGGCATCGGTGGATTTCCACATGCCGTAGCCGTGGGAGACGTTGCCGCGCACGGTCACTTCCCCGCCGCCAACGTAAATGACATTCGGGTCCCATTCGCTGACCGCCACCGCTCCGATAGAACCGCCGAAAAAACCGTCCGAGACGTTTTTCCAGGTTTGGCCGCCATCGGTGGTTTTCCAAACGCCGCCGCCCGTGCCGCCGAAGTAGAAAGTCAACGGATCGCCCGCCACGCCGGTGACCGCTGCCGAACGCCCGCCGCGAAACGGCCCGATGTTGCGGTACTCGAGTGCGCTGTAAAGCGACTCGTCGAAATCGATTTTTTTCTGTCCGTAGCCGGGTTGAATGAGTAATATAAAGAACATAAGTAAGCACGTAAATGCCACGAGTTGTTTTTGCATCTGTTGTGTCATGGTTTCAGTCCTCCTTAAAAGGTTAAAAGTTTAGTATTTCACATAACCCAGAGCTTATTGATTTAAGCAACTTACAAAATCTCATTTTACCTCAACTCCCTCCTGTTTTGTAACTCCTTAATTTTCAGATCCTTACAAATCTACAAATCAGCGATTCTGCCTGAAAATACCCCAATTTTGAAGCCCCAAAAGTGGGGTGGAGGGCAGAGAATCTCTTGCTCCGATCTTGGTCAAACCACCATTTTACCGCGAAGCGGTTAAAACATCACAGCCCAGGGTCGCGAAGCGCACCCTGGGAGATGAAAAACTCCTAAAACAATTAAACCCTGAAAGGGTTTCACAAATCCGCTCGCCCACCGAAAGATATATCACCTGTTAATCCCATGCGTAGCGCTCATCGATTTCAACACCATATTTCCGGCATAGCCGCCGGAATTCATCCTGGAACGATTCATGGCGATGATGTTCAGCCTGGTTCGCAATGTAGTTTCTGACCTCTGCTACATGAGAGGGACTGATGGAAAAGGCGCCATACCCGGCTTGCCAATTAAACGAAACCAGCGTTGGATTCAGTGTCTTTATCCACTTCGATGATGGACGTTTCAGGTCGCGGAGAAAATCAGCCACAGAAAGATTCTTCGAGTGGCGGTTTAGCATGTGTACGTGGTCCTCAACACCGCCGATAATTAACGCAGAACATTTCAGGTTCTTACATATTCCCGCCATATACGCATGGTCTTCTCCCTTATCTGGTCGTCTGCGAGAAATGGCTGACGGTGTTTCGTCGAGAACACAATA
>JBHHWX010000433.1:0-5344 GCA_046756745.1 bacterium
TGGAATGAGCCAAAGAGTAAGAAACCCAACCGGACCATTTGTCGGATGGACCGTCTAACCGTTTTTCTTGATAGGAGCTTATTATCAAGCAAAGTCAGCAGTATTACCTTTATCTGCATGAAATTATTGGATGATATTTTTAAGAAATTGCCACCAGATTTGAAATGGATATATAAATAATCATCATCGAAAGCGGCTTGAACTTGTGGTCTTTCCAGAACGGCTTTTTCTTTAATCTCGAGGAGAGCTGGATGCTCACGCTCGGGCGGATTTGTCGCCCACGTGTTTAGCCCATCAGGACATCCTGTCCGCTACAAATGAATTCTCGCTGTGCTCAAAATGACAAACCCCTGGGACTTTTGAGACAACCTCCCGTTCATAGTGTGAAGCACGTTTACGAGAGGGGGGCGCAACAACGCAAAGTATTGAGTAGGACTATCTTTTATAATAACAGACGACTATGTTGTTTTGTTCTTATCTGGCACACAGTTTGCTTTATCGCGCGCCGAATTCATGTTGACTTTGTCATTTGATGCCGGCCTCAAAGGTTGCAGAGATGACGGGAGATCTCTGCAAAGGAATAAAATTACGCGAAATGATATCAAATAATCACCATTCACTTGAGAATTATTACTATCATTTACTGTCTAACTACTTACAAGGCTCAGTTCTTTTTCGCTAATATGGTACTGAATACATCGGTACCGCTGATGCCGGTGAGCCCCGCCGTAGCTCTTTAATTTAATCAAGGAAAGCCAAAATGAAACCCACAATTTACAAACTCATCTTGTTCGTCTTGTTCACTGCTTTTATTCCTTGGATGAGATGTCGTGTCGATCCGTTATCACCCCAAGCATTGCAAGGGAGCTGGATGATGCTCACCCTTACTAATAAAGAAGATAATATCACAGTTAATGCCGGTGAGCCTATTGATATAGGAGATGGGGTAACTCGAGCTCTGCAGGGCTGGCTTTCGTTTGACCGAGATTTTGAAAATAAAAATTTTGTGTGGATTAGCATATTCGTGACAACGACAATTCCGGGAGAGGGGGAACAGGTTGATGAAGAAGCAACTTCCGGTACGTATTCCATTAATGAATCTACTTTGACAATTTTTGACGTTCGAACCGGAGATGCTAAAGTTTTTAGGATGAACCGTAGTCAACTTCGATTGACGCTTGAAGATGATGAAAGTCAAACCACCTGGGGGAAAATAGATTAAGTGACATTTGTTTTCAGACATTGAGGCACTATTTTTATCTTCAAAAAATGGAGCGATGCTGTGAGAAGAACGCTAATCTTACTTGCCATATCAAAATTTATATTTTTTGTCACTTCGCTTTCGGCTCAAACTAATTGGTTGGAGCACCACCGGGGAATATCCATAGCTGTTGAATTTTTGAAGCCGTATTTTGTGGACTCGAACAGTTCCTTTGCGACCTCCGTGCTCTTTTTTACCGGCCGCCTTTCCCTCTCGCAGACCCTTACAATTGTGGGTGACCTACCGTTTGCCTATCATGAGTATCGGGATGATTTCGGTCTCGCACGATTTGAATCCAGCACGATAATCGGCAATCCGTATCTGGGCGTGGAAATCCACAAACAGGCTTTCCCGGTTTTTGCTGAATTAGGCTTCCGCTTGCCGCTGGGAACGGATAGGGACGAGTTCTATGAGGAGTCTCGAGCTACCGGTATTGGGATGTTTACTGATCCCGACCGTTTTGAAGCATTCACGCTTTATGATCTTGCTTTGACGGTCAGGTTAAATTACCGCCACAAGCTCGGTTCAGATTTCCTGGTTCACCTGCGAGGTGGATGGACTGGCGGCGGCAGCGTCGATGGCGAGTACGGACCGCCTGGGTTTCAGACACTTGATTATAGCTTCCAGCTTGGGTACCGGATTGAGCACGTGAGGATCACCGGCGGTCTCACCGGTCGCTATCTTCTGGATGGGAGTACTTTCCATCTGCAGAAGTACGATAGGCGAGGACGCACAGCTCATCAAATAGCCGTGGCTGCCAGCCTGGGTTTTGGCGCTGTTCGACCTGGTGTGCATTTCAAAGTACCGGTAGATGACTATTTGAATGATGAAATCCATTTTGTACTCGGCCTTAATCTTGGAATCCGGTTGAAATAAGAGATTTGCAAAAATAAGGTCTGAGGCGCCAATAAACCAGGGACTGTGTCCCCAAGCCGGATTCAGAATGAAGGGAATCTCTGCCCGCAACAAATCGCTTTTGCTTTCAACGCTTGATCTTATGCGGTTCCAACGGTCAGTGCTTTGCGAGGGCATGACTTAACTTAAGAATGAAGACAGAATCAAACAAAGGAGTTAACATGAAACGCTCGACATTCTATGTTGTTGTCAGCGTCATAATATCCGCTGCATCCTTGCCGGTTACATCAACGCTTTTCGCTCAATTTATCTGGCTTGATCAAATGGGGGACAAAGCCCTTGCTATTGAGATTCTCAAACCAACTTTTGCAGGAAATGATGATGTTACGTTTCTGTCTTCAGCGATATTTATTTCCGGGCGGTTTGCACTGAGAGAGGACCTCAGACTTGTGGCTGAGCTTCCTTTTGCACATGCCAGAGTGGATGTTGTCGTCCTTGATTTTATTAACCCGCAACCCATAAAAGAATCTGAGTCTGAGACCATTATTGGCAATCCTTACATCGGTCTCGAGCTGCGGAAAGCAGGGTCTCCGGTATTCGGCGAGCTTGGAGTCCGCATACCTATAACCCCCGACGACAAATCTATAGCTTCAGCTATTGGCCGATTCGCAGACTTTGACCGCATGGAAGCATTTGCCCCTGATGTTTTCACCGTTCTTGGCAGAATAAACTTTCAGAGCACCAGCGCCTCACATGTTCGCATTCGTGTTCGTGGTGGTCCAACCCTCCTGTTCAATTCCGAAGGATTTCTTGAAGATGACACTGAGCTGTTATTGGATTATAGCGCACAGGTTGGTTATGTGACTCAAAAGGTGAGTGTTATGGGCGGCTTAACCGGACGACTCTTTGCCACTCAAACCGAGGGTGATTTCGGTGAACGATCCGTGCATCAATTAGGCGCCAGCGCCACCCTGATTTCCGGACAAGTCCAGCCTGGAATCCACCTGAGAATACCGATCGATGATGATCTCGATGACATCCTTGATTTTGTCTTTGGTCTCAACCTTTCTGTCCAGTTGAAATAAACCATGCGGCCTTTTATGCTGGATTTAAAATTAAGGTCGAAGCCCGGGCTGAAAGTAAATGCTGTGATAGTATGAACTGCGGCCCTACTTGGATTATCGTTTCTACTCGCCGGCGCTGATTAAATGTGTTGTACTGTAACAATGATAGAGAGGAGAAGATGCTGTGAACATAATCTGCTCGAAGGGGATTTGTAGCCCACGTGCTCGGCCCAGCAAGTAATCCCCTTCGCATCAATCTGTTGATCGTTTACGTCGATCTTTGCGCGCAAAATGATGCTATATAAAGCGTGCTGACCTGGATATTAGCCCAACGAGGGAGGTTATCATGAAATCACATAACAAGTTTATCGTTTGCACACTTGTATCAGTGTTTCTCCTTGGTCAAGGATGCTACACACTGAGTCAAGTTGGCACCCCAACAGAGGAAGCAATTGAGATTACCAACGCTTCGGTCCTCAACTTTGATACCAAGTCAAATGACCTATGGCCAGATGAGGCGCCTCTCGAGACAAAGGCTGAGGAGAGCGCTCGGGAAAGTTACCCACGAGGCCTCATGATCGGCCTGTCCGTCACGCGCTATGACCTCGGCTCTGAAGTACGGTTTGGCGACGGAGAGGTCGTCATGGCACCAACCCTGCATCTGGGACATCTGTCAAGCACAGGGTTTCGCCTGGAATTCGGTCTGTCGTACTTACATGACAATGGAGACTTTGAATCGTGGGACGGTTTAGCTGTCAGCGCAGGGGCGGCATATCCGCTTCCCTTTAGGAAGGTATTCCTGCGCGGCGGCATAGCCTGGTTTGGGGGCTTATACGATGAAGGCAGCGCTGATGGCTACGGACCTTATGTTGGTCTCGGAATCAGCTTTGATTTAAGTGAGACGTTTGCGGTGCGAACGGACCTCAATGTCAATTTCTGGAAAGACGGCAGTGGGTCCTATGATGGCGGCAAGGGTTGGAGTTTGAATATTGGACTGGTATGGATGCCGAAGAGTCGCTAAAAAAAGCTCGCATTATCCAGACACTGACATCCATTAATTAAACAATAAGGAGATTATCATGATTACTCAAATCAAAATCTGCAGATTTGTTATCAGAAGTATTTACTGCTCTATTTTTGCACTTGTCTTTCTTAGCACCGCGAATTTAGAGGCCAAGACCTTCAAAGTCACCAACACTAACGACAGCGGGCCGGGCTCGCTGCGGCAGGCGATCATCGATGCCAATAACCATCCGGGTAGAGACCGGATCAAGTTTAAGATTCCCGGCACAGCACCGCAGACTATTAAAACGACGTCTATTTTGCCAACCATTACCGACCCGGTGGACATCAACGGTTATTCGCAAACCGGGGCTCGTCCCAACAGTAATCGAACTGACCGCGGACTCAATGCCGTGTTGAAGATAGAGATCGACGGAAGCCTGGCGGGCGGTGTAGATGGATTGTCTATAACTGCCGGCAGTACCACCATACGAGGATTGGTCATGAACCATTACGCTGCTGCGATTGTGTTGTTAAACAAAGGCCGCAACCGGATACACGGTAATTATCTTGGCACGGACATCACTGGCACCCAAGCAATTGGAAATAGCGGATTTGGCGTCATCGTGCTCAATTCGCCGAACAACATCATCGGGGGCGCTAAAGAAAGTGAGAGTAATCTGATTTCTGGCAATGGCGTCGATGGGGTTCGCATTGCATTCAGCACTTCGACAGGCAACAAAATTCAGGGCAACTTAATCGGCACGGATGTTACGGGAAAAACAGGTCTCGGCAACAATAATGATGGTATTTTCTTTGACAATGCCCCGGATAACACGGTTGGCGGGGAATCATCCAGGGCGCGAAACATCCTTTCGAGTAATGGTGGTTCGGGTATCGTTTTCTTCGATGATGGCACTTTTGGTAACAAAGTGCAGGGTAATTTTATCGGCACGGATGTCACCGGAAAGGCCGGATTGGGTAATCAGGTTAGTGGTGTGTTCATCCGAGGGGGTGCAACCAATAACAAGATTGGAGGGACTTCGGTGCGCGCACGCAACGTCATCTCCGGTAATAACTTCACAGGCGTTACGATCTTCGGGAGTAACACCACGGATAATATCGTTGAGGGCAACTTCATCGGCGTCGATCGGAGTGGGAA
>JBHHWX010000434.1:0-5331 GCA_046756745.1 bacterium
GCTTCCGGTGATTGTGGATGGTAGTAAGAGGCATTGATTTCAACGAAATTGAAATGCTGTGCGAGAAAGGTCAGCTCGTTGAAGTTTTTGGGATGTTTGGCGGGATAGAAACATCCTTTCCAATCCGGATATGACCAACCTGCCGGCCCGATATACAAATTTTCTTGACCGATCATTCGATATTATCGATTTTTCAATCAGGGTAAATGTTGTTTTTGCAAGTTTTCTATGCTTGGAATCTAACATTTCTCGGAGCTTGAACAAGTAAAAAAATGATGAATGTCTCATGCTCATCCGACATCCGAAATAAAGATTGGTTAAGCGCAAGCCATACAAAAGTTATGCCAGTCATGTCAAGTCTTTGATAAATATGTAAAGCGCTCGATGGCCTATTCAATATTTTTATTGTACTGCGGCAAGAATTATGGCAGCCATGTCAAGTCTGTTTTGAATTTGTTACACATTTAACAAGACATGGAGGGTGTTGCTTGTGCAACACTCGGTGCTGTAAGATTCATTTCAAGGTTGGTGTGAGTTTTTGTTCGGCTTCTTTAAAGTTTGCAGGAACAGGTTCGTACAATACAAGGATTGTAGAGACATTGTCAAAAATGTGATGGCCAAATACCGTTTTAGCTGTGTCGCACAAAAGAAGCGATGGTGTATTTCCCTGATCGGCAAGCAAACTGTACCTGGATTGCCAAAAAAGATTTTCACCAAACTCGTACCGCATACCATTGATTATCAAAATATCGTTGGGCTCATAATCCGAAGGTCGGTGATTCAAATCCGTCCTCCGCTACAAATGTAAGTACTTGTTTTTATGCAAAAAGGAATCTTTGTGATTCCCTTTTTTATTTGTGTGCCAGGGACAAATATGGACAATTGTGGACAATTATCGTACCCCAAATCGTACCCCCTTTCTCATTCTTACGAATTTACACCTTTGGAAATGTGAGAAACTTTCCTTTTCCTCAATAAAGAAATCTTATTACATTAAGATGAGCATACCGAGACATTGCTCTATGAAAGATCATTGGCCACACCTTCGAGATTGTCGAGAAGCAGGGCAATCGCATCTAGATTGCTAAAGTGAACTAAATCTCCAGATTTCAAAAAGACCTGAAATCACATCCAACGTAAATAATTCGATCTTGGATAGAAATCATTTTTTTGTTAAATTACTCACACATCCTACATGATAAGGGCAACAACTCTCTTCAATATTAGTCCAAAGGCAAAGAACATGTCATCTCCTTCAATAAAATCTCATAATGCCCTGGAACGTGTCACTCTCAAAATGGCTTCCAGCCTTGACTTTCATGAAGTTCTCACCTCCATCACACAGGGCCTTGTAGATGAGCTCGATGCGGCTTTCGCGCGCATCTGGCTGCTGGGGCCGGGCGACTTATGCGCAGAATGCTATAAAGCCGATAGCTGCACAAACCACGACCACTGTCTTCACCTTGAGGCGAGTGCGGGGATGTACACAAGTCTTAACGGCGAATATCGTCGCATTCCTATGGGTGCATTCAAGATCGGATTGATCGCGAAAAATCGGGAGCCAGTGGTCACAAATGACGCCCTTGGAGACGAACGATTGCCGAATAAATCCTGGTTGAAAGAGAACGAGCTACATTCCGTGGCCGGTTATCCTCTCGTTTTTAGAGACGAGCTGTTAGGCGTCATTGCCATGTTCAGCCGGCGAGTCATGGCGCCGGAAGAATTCGAGAGACTTGCAATCTTTGCAAACCAGGCTGCCGTTGCAATCAAGAGTGCTCAACTTTTCGAGACGTTAGAACAGCTCCGGCAGAAGAATGAGCTCATACTGAAATCTGCCGGCGAAGGAATCTATGGGCTGGATCAAAACGGAAACACGACTTTCGTGAATCCGGCGGCAGCCCAAATGCTTGGCTGGCAAGCAGATAGCCTGCTCGACAAACCCCAACATGCTGTCATTCACCACACCAGGCCGGACGGCGCCCCCTATCCCAGAGAAGAATGCCCTATTTATGCTGCGTTCAAAGACGGCCGCGTCCATACCGTTAACGATGAACTCTTTTGGCGGAAAGACGGTACCAGTTTCCCGGTCGAATATACGAGCACCCCTATTCGGGATGATGAAAATAACCTGGTGGGTGCTGTTGTCATCTTTCGAGACATCACAGAACGAAAAAAGGCGGAAAAAGAACTTCGTGAAAGCCGGGCGCGTTTTTCTGGGATTTTAGACATTGCCAGGGAAGCTATTATTTCTACGGATGAATCCCAACATGTTATCATCTTCAACAAAGGCGCTGAGAAAATCTTTGACTATTCGCAAGATGAGGTGCTCGGAAAATCCATCGAACTTCTTATCCCGGAAAAGTTCCATGAGGTGCACAGCAGTCATATTGCTGAATTTGTAAGCTCTGACTTGACAAACCACCTAATTGGACAGAGAAAAGAAATATTTGGCCGTCGTAAGAATGGGGAGACATTTCCGGCCGAGGCTTCAATTTCAAAATTACAATTAGACGGGCAGTTAGTCCTCACAGTCATTCTACGCGACATCAGCAGGCGTAAACAAGCAGAGAAGGCGCTACGCGATGCTTTTAGCGAAATTGAACAATTAAAAGATCGACTGCAGGCCGAAAACGTTTACCTACAAGAAGAAATCAAACTCGAGCACAACTTCGATGAAATTATCAGCGCCAGCGAGTCGCTTAAGAAAATTTTGCGAAATGTGGAACAGGTCGCTGCGACAGATGCAACCGTACTTATACTTGGCGAGACCGGCACCGGCAAAGAGCTCATTGCCCGTGCCCTGCACACCATCAGCTCGCGCGGAAAAAGGCCACTTGTAAAGGTCAATTGTGCGGCTCTACCTGCCAATCTGATTGAAAGCGAGCTGTTTGGCCATGAAAAGGGCGCTTTTACAGGCGCTCTTTCCCGCAAACAGGGCCGATTCGAGCTGGCAGATAGTGGCACCATTTTCCTGGATGAAATTGGTGATTTGCCCCTGGAATTGCAGGCAAAGCTTTTGCGTGTTTTACAGGAAGGAGAATTCGAAAGGGTCGGCGGCATGCAGACGATTAAAGTCGACGTCCGTGTGATTGCCGCCACCAATCGTGACCTGGAGAGCACAGTCCAATCCGGTGAATTCCGTGAAGATCTTTATTACCGGCTGAATGTCTTTCCGATTACCCTGCCGCCGCTTCGTGAGCGCAGAGAAGATATACCGGTACTTGTCAACCATTTCGTCAAGAAGTGCGGCGCGAGATTAGGGAAAAAGATTGCAACCGTGCCGCAAAAAGTGATGAGGGCTCTACAAGTCTACCATTTCCCCGGCAATGTGAGGGAATTGGAAAATATCATCGAGCGAGCGATCATCCTGGCACAAGACCAAACTTTGCTCATTGATGAAAGCCTGGAATTATTGAAAACGCCTGCTGCATCCACTGAGAGCGCACACACACTTGAAGAAATGGAGCGCAATCACATTGTGGCCGTGCTCAAGGAAACGAGCTGGCGGATTGAAGGCCCAAAAGGCGCTGCGCAGCGTTTGGGGATTAATCCAAATACGTTGCGGTCTCGGATGCAGAAGCTGGGAATCAAGAGGCCGCCAAAATGAAGGATGAACATAAGTCAAGAAAAAAGTTAAATGGAATCCAACTAACAGAAGGGCAAGATCGTGGTGACAGTCTGAAAAGCTGCCGGTTCCGAAGGTAAAGTTGGCGTGCGGATTTCGCCTAGTGCAGGCCACACCGGTATTTGGGAAATAATTCAGCTTCTGTTAATTGTTCTCATAAAGAAAATCCTAACTCTGTTTAATCCAATGTCTGATTCAAAAAGCCATCCCCCCAATATTCATCAGCTTTCCCATGAGGTCGTCAAAAAAAGTCTTGACTGGCAGGAGGCTATAATCGAAGGCTCGCGCGACGCGATGATTATCAGCAATGCCGAAGGACAAAAAACACGACGTGATGTATACTGATCATTCCTTCTCCTCCTGGCTAACCCCCGGAAGACAAATGGCGCCATCTCGTTTCATCTGCCTGTCTTTCGGGGGTATTTTTTTGCTATTTTTATTAGGGAATAATCGTATTATTTTGTCATCCATATAGAAAATCCTCAAACAAATATTGAACCGCCCATTTTTCCACGACATTTCGTAGCACCCTCGACATTTCGTAGATCACCTATCTCGATTCGTTCTTCCGTCAAACACTCTATGTATATCCTAAGATTTTGTTTTACTAAATCTTAGGATGGCATATTCTCACTATCTTTTCCTTTGGTACACTGCTTGCCTTAGACACGAGCGACGATCGTCACAATTCTTTTTTTTAAACAATCACATTGAAATCCTAAACAAGGAGTGCTACCAATGAAATCACTAAGACAATCCTTCATAACAATCCTGTCAGGCACAGTTCTGATGATGAGTCTGACATCAAGCGCCCAGGCGCAACTGCCCAACCCGGGCATGAAAATCGATCCAGAACGCACGGCAATTGTCATTACCGACCCACAAAACGACTTCCTGAGTCCGGACGGCGTGACCTGGGGCGTGGTTGGAAAAAGCGTGACTGAAAATAATACCGTGGCAAACATTGAGGCCTTGTTTAAAGTAGCCAAAGCGAATAACATTCCAGTGTTCATCTCGCCACACTACTACTATCCCACCGATAAGGGCTGGAAATTCGAAGGGGCGCTAGAAGTGCTGATGCACAACATCGGCATGTTCGACCGCAAAGATCCGCTGAGCCTGGAAGGTTTTGAAGGCTCTGGCGCCGACTTTTTGGAACTGTATAAGCCATACATTCAGGATGGCAAGACCATCGTGTCAAATCCGCATAAAGTGTACGGGCCGGAAAACAACGACCTCATGCTGCAGCTTCGCAAGCGCGGTATCGACAAAGTTATCCTGGCTGGCATGTCAGCGAATCTGTGCACAGAATCCCATTTGCGCGAGCTGCTGGAACGAGGCTTTGAAGTTGCTGTTGTCAAAGACGCAACTGCTGCGGCTGTCGTGCCTGATGGCGACGGCTATCAAGCGGCTTTGGTGAATTTCCGTTTCATCGCGAATGCGGTCTGGACCACAGGAGAAGCTGTTGAAGCAGTCAAACAGGCTACAGCTACGAATTAACGGTTAGGTGAATTTGGGCTGTTCTGTCAGTGCCGAAGACGGACAGCCCAAAAGTATGGAAATAATACTGAGATACCATCTAATAAGCAGGAAACAGGTCATGAATTTTCAAAATAAAGTAGTTCTAATAACCGGCGGCGGAACGGGAATCGGTAAGGATAGTGCTCGGGAGTTTCTGGATCGTGGTGCAAAAGTGGTTCTCAACG
>JBHHWX010000435.1:0-5316 GCA_046756745.1 bacterium
CCCCCCGGCTGCGTTCACGCGCGACTTTTTGCGCGACCTGGTGGGCAAAATCTGGATAATCAACAGAATCCGTAGAATGTGTCCCGACATCCTCAATTTCAAAACCGAGCTCGAGCAGATAGGTTTTTAACAGTTCTTTCAATTCAAATCCCCCGTGATCTGAGCCAATCACAATTTTATCCGTCAAAGCGTTGCGCGAACCAGGCGAGTCATTCTGCTGCGGAATGTGCTTGATAATTTCGATACCATGAGCTTTGGCAAAATCGGCAGCGGCGGGTGTCACGACCCCGTTAAAAGGAATACGGATTTCATGGCTGCGCGCACGCCAAACTGCGATAACCTCGCGCTCTGTAATGAGTTTTTTCATCTGTTTTAATCTCTTTTCTGTTTTTCAGTGAGAAGGGGCACAAAACGAACCGGCATACGTGACTCTTTTCTAATGTAACCATTCACATCCTTGAAAACCACAATCAGCTCTTGATCAGCGTCTCCGACAGGAATCACCATTTTTCCATCTTTCTTCAATTGTTTAACAAGTAAAGGGGGTATCTCATGAGGCGCCGCGGTGACCACAATACCATCGTAAGGAGCGAATTCCTCCCAGCCTTTGCAGCCATCGTCACATTTGAGTGTAATATTTGCATATCCCAATTTCTTGAGTCTACGCGCGGCTTCAATAGTCAAATTTTCATTGATCTCCACAGAATATACGTGGTCGACAATTTCAGCCAAAACGGCTGTCTGGTATCCTGAGCCGCAACCGACCTCCAAAATTTTTTCATCGCCTTGGAGATCTAACGCGGCCGTCATGTAAGCCACGATAAACGGCTGGGATACGGTTTGATTCTCTTCAATCGGAACCGGCGAATCATCGTATGCAACGGATTCCAGTCGTTCGTTGACAAATCTGTGTCGAGGTACGTTTTCCATGGCTTGCAGAACCAGATTATTGGTCACGCCGCGTGCGACAACTTGTTTTTTAATCATAGCCCGGCGTGCTTCAAAATATTCTGGTGTGTCGCCTGGTCTGAGAGAAAAATCTGTTTGTAAATTCATGACGTTTCCCCTTGCAAACCGACTTTTGTTATACGAGCAATTCTCTTAAATGGGCCTCAACGCTCAAAGCCAAAGCATTCAAATCATAGCCGCCTTCGAGCAGCGACACCAATTTCCCATGACAGTATGTTCTTGCTAAAGCTCGCAGAAGTTTTGTCATTTCAGCGAAACCGTGCTCCGTGACTTCCATATTGGCCAGAGGATCGTCGAGATGGGCGTCAAACCCTGCTGATAGTAAAATAAAATCAGGTTTAAAATCCTCCACGACCGGAGTGATCTGTCCTTCAAGCAGATCGAGATAGTCTTTATCCCCAAATCCGGGCGCGGAAGGGAGATTCAACGTCGTGCCCTCCGCTTCACCCGAGCCGCGCTCATCAGCTCTGCCCGTACCCGGGTATAAAGGATGTTGGTGGATACTAATATACAAAACCGTGGGGTCGTCGTAAAAAGCATTCTGGGTACCGTTACCGTGATGCACATCCCAATCGAGAATACACACTCGATCCACATCGTGCTGGTTTTGAATATACCTGGCCGCAACAGCCACATTGTTCAATAAGCAAAACCCCATGGCTTTTTCAGGTTCAGCATGATGCCCCGGCGGGCGAACCGCGCAAAACGCATTCTCGATTTCGCCTTTTAAAACCGCATCGCAAGCAGCTAAAGCCGTACCAGCAGCTTTTAAGGCGATATCATAGGAGCGTTCGCAAACCACGGTATCAGAATCTAAAAAATGCAAACCGGAGCGGCACGTTTTCCTCACACTTTCGATATAAGCAGGTGGGTGAACCAGTGAAACTCGACGTTCATCTGCCGGCTGAGCATCCAATTGAACGAGATTGGAAAAAAGGTCGGTTTTTGAGAGATGAGCCATCAGATGACGTAAACGGTCCGGACGCTCAGGATGCCCTGAACCGGTATCGTGCAGAAGAAAATCTTCGTGATAAAAGAAACCTGTCTTTGTCAAGCCACTCTCCGGAATCAACCGTGTTATTTTACTTCGATGCTTTTTTGGATGCTCTTACGCCTCCCGGCGATTTGAATCTCATACGTACCGGGCTTAAGCTTTCCAACATTGCATACTTGCTGAAAAGGAACCAGCACTTGCGCGACCATTGTTGAAGAATCATGGTCGACAAGCGGGGTAATTTTTATCACTTTTCCTTGAACATCGACCTCGAAACGTTGAAAAGTATAAGCAGGAGAAGGCAGGTTGCCTTTCACAGTGAGCTCAACATTATCTTGACTGGAAAAAGCATCACCGCTTTCGACAGCTTGCAAATACAACCGCGTTCCCCGGGAGTCTGTCGAAGTAGGAGAGCTGTTGCGATTCGAAGAACAAGCGAATAGCACAAGTGCAGATAACGTTACTAAAACAGAGACCAGTTCTTTTAAAGTATTCATAATACACCTCACTTAGGTTCGGCCTTTCAGCTTTTAGCTATTGGCTGTTAGCTGTTAGCCTTGGTGAACACAGATATTTAAGCAGCAAAAAGAGAATCCGTGTTCATCAGTGTAAATCCGTGTCTAAATATTTTTTAATTATTGCCTATCTTTTTGGTTGCGGCTCTGCTGCGCCGGGTCAATCTGTGGCTAATAGTTATCGTTCGATAGTGTTTTGATTCTTAATAATATTCTATCTTGAATGTTTTTGGAATTATCGTCATAAAGAACATAAAAACAATCTTCGTGCACTTGTGGTTGATGAATTTTCCAGACTAATTTTCTTTTCGAGCCTGCTTTAAAAAATCTTCAATACCTTTTACGACGGCCTCGGCTGTTTGTTCTTTATACTTCCTCGAGGCTATCAACATTTCTTCTTCGGGATGCATGATAAAAGCCGACTCGACGAGAACCGCCGGCATCTGTGGCGGGCGGCACAGCGCCAGATTGTCATAAAAAAGACCAAAGTTTTTTAAATGCAGTTTCTCCTCGAGCCGGCTCAAAATAGCCGTGGCCAGGGGTTGACTTTGAACATGATAGTAGTAGGTACTGCTCCCCCGGTGTGTAAAGGGATTGACCCCATCAGGAAGCGCGTTATGATGGATACTGAGTAAAATATCCGCCTCAACAAATGCCGCAAGCTTCGGACGTACTGAAAGACTGGCGCCATAATCATCTGTTCTGGTTAAGAAAACCGTCGCGCCCTTTTTTTCCAGTTTCCTTTTCAAAAACAAGGACAATTGCAAATTTGCGTCTTTTTCCTTCAACCGGGTCGGCCCGACAGCGCCATCGGCAGGCGCATGACCGGGATCGATACAAACGAGCAGCTCATTTAACTTGAGCTTTTTCGGTGGTTTCTTGATATCAACGACGAGCGTCTTGTTCTCGTAATACGGGTTAAAACCCCATTGCTGTTTGTGGTTGAGCTCGATGATAAGCTGATAAACTCGATTTGCCGGCTGGCGCCAACGGATATTTTTTATGGCCACATCTTCAAAATCATATCGAATCCAATCCGTATCCGAAGTGGCGCCATAAACTGTGATGATCAGTCCGGATGGCGAGGTCGTTTGTTCGATTTTAAATGGCAGACATTCTTGAAGGTAAATGTGAACACGAACTTTCTTTTCCAAAGTTTCGGTTCGCACAAATGAGACTTTACTCCAGGGAATGGGAGTCCCCGCCGGCAACAAACGCACACTTTTCTCAGGAATCCAAACGCTCTCCGAATCATTCAATCGTGCCCGTAAATAGGCGCCTCGTTTGCCCGTGATCACTAATTTGACGCCTTCCGGCAAAAACTGTTGATAACCGAGTCCCGGACCGGATCGCGCTACGGTTAACTCTGTAGAGAGCTCGGCAATTTGTGGAATCAGGGAATCGTGAACGCTGAGTCGTCCGGGTGCGATGATCTCTAAATTGCTGCCGTCAACCTCGCCTAAATGAAAAACAATATGAGCCGTATCGACTTTTACATTTTGAGGGATCTTGTACACACCGGAATAAATGCCTTTCACTTCGGGTGTTACCGAAGCCCGGCCGCTTCCAAAAACCGCTTCGCCCCAATAAAATTCTTGCAAGGGCGCTGTTTCTGTCATGATACCATTTTCAAAAACGCCGGGGATGCTGCACCTGGCGGCAAGACCGGGGGTGCCCTTAAAAGCAACCTTCAGGAAATCGCCCGCCATGAGCTCGATATCCGTTTGCGGAAACACATATGCCGAATCGATGGCTAAAGTATCGGTCGGCGTTGTCGCGAGAAAAGGCAGAACCCTCACTTTTCTGGTTAGAATCACATGACTCGAATCCAGGTCAGCCTCACACTCAAATGTAAAGTCCCCGTCGCTGACCGGCACCATTCCCAGAAACGCTCCGTTGCGGTACACGCGCATCGTTAATTGATTCACACGTACCCGGGCCTGAGGGTCGCTGACCGATCCAAAAATAAAGGTCGAATCCGCCGCCGTCACAACTTGTTCCTCCCGTGGATAAACAACATCGAGCACGAGCTGCGAATACGCCAAGGCAGGTAAAAACAAAAACTGTGTGATGAAAAGGAGCCCGAATTTCATGAACCTATCTTTCTTTTTTCGATAACAAAAGAAAGTAAATTTGGCTTTAAAAGTCAAGTAGAGGCTTGGGGATGGCGCAGCCGAAACGAGGCGAGCAAGCCGGAAAAATCTACGGAACTTAGGGTAACCGACGAAATTGAGCACGTCTATTCTTTCGGCAGTCGGGTGAAGTGTTGATCGCGGAACAAGAGGACATGATTTTTGAATTCAGCCAATTCGAAGTTATGTAATATCCACTCAATCTTTTCTTGAATTTGCGACCTGTTGGGTTGTTTTAAAGCAATTACGATGACACCGAAATGCTTTTTATGCAAGTGAGGGATGGTATGAAAAAAATCTCGATCCGTCGTCAAGAAAATCGCCGCTTCAGCCTGTGCTAATTCAAAAATCTTTCTGTCATCACTTCCTTCATCTTCGGTAGAACGGATATCAAAGACTTCGTGACCTGAACGTTCCAGAAACCGTCCTACACTTTTGGGGAAATTCTCGTCCAGAAAGAACTTCATTCTGTTGTGAGCTCGTAGGAGCGTGTTTCAAAACTCGATAGCTCGCTGCTAAAGGCTAAAGCGGCTTTGATATCGTCGGCAGTAATGTTCGGGAAATCTTCAAGTATTTCCTCAAAAGTATCTCCAGAAGCTAAGGATCCTAGAATATTTGCGACCAGCACTCTAGTACCCTTGATTGTTGGCTTACCGTGACAAATATTTGGGTTGATGCTAATTCTATCACTCATATTAACCTCTCA
>JBHHWX010000436.1:0-5314 GCA_046756745.1 bacterium
CTGTAGAGCTACTAACTAAATGGAGTATGGATAGAGAAAATTTATTTTTATTATTTAGAAATGGATTTTAATTTATGCACATTCCGGAAATGCTGATACATATTAGCTATTAATTGATCTGGAAAACGAATGGGAGTATTGCTCATGATTAGGAACGTAAAAAATATGAAGAGAAACGTTCACACTTTTACTTTGTTAGTGACTTTGATTCTTTCAGTGACCCTTTATGGAGCAGCTCCGTCCGGTAAAGACCCTCTAAAGCCCGATGAAATCCATCCTCTCATCGGAAGAACCATCTCTCAACTTCTCCCGAAGTTTCATTATAACCATCAAAATGTCGACAACGCGCTATCCTCCGAAATCTTGGATTTATATCTGGATAGATTAGACCCGGCGCGTTTGTACTTTTTGGCTTCCGATGTCGCCGAATTTGACAAGTTTCGTTATGAGCTGGATGACGAAATTCAAACCGGCAATCTGAATGCCGCTTTTATTGTTTTTAACACGTTTATTCAGCGCGCAGAACAAAGAATTGATTTCGCTCTCAACCGAATTAAGCGCGAATTTGACTTTAGTATCGACGAGTCCTACCAAACCGACCGGGAGGACGCAGAGTGGGTAAAAGATGTTGCAGATCTCAACAAGCTATGGGACAAAAAATTAAAAAATGAAGCTCTAAATCTAAAACTCGCCGGACAAAACTGGGGCGATATTCAAAAAAAACTGGCAAAGCGTTATACAAATTTCCAAAGACGAGTGGAGCAATATAACTCGGAAGACGTGTTTCGCTATTTTGTGAACCGGGTTTCGGAGACTTTTGATCCGCACACTTCTTACTTTTCCCCTCGAACCGCAGAGAATTTCGGCATCGACATGAGCTTGAAATATAAGGGCATCGGGGCGCAGTTAACCACTGAAGACGAATTCACAAAAGTCGTGCGGATTCTTCCCGGAGGCCCGGCCGAGCGAAGCCAGGAGCTGGCGCCCAACGACAAAATTATCGGAGTCGCGCAAGGGTATGACGGCGAGCTGGTGGACGTCGTCGGCATGCGTCTCGACGATGTCGTACAGAAAATCCGCGGTCCCAAAGGGACTGTGATACGGTTGCAAATCATTCCGGCAGGCACGACGGATCACAGTAAAACAAAAGAGATTTCACTAGTACGGGATGAAATCATCCTCGAGGAACGAGCGGCCAAAGCCGAAACCGTTGAGTTGACTCACAATGGCAAGTCTTTCAAATTAGGTGTGATCAACATCCCCAGTTTTTATGCCGACTTGAATGCGCAAAGACGTGGAGAGGTTGGTTACAAAAGAACCACGACAGACGTGCGCAGGCTCATCGATGAGCTCACCGCTGACGGCGTGGAAGGCATCCTCATCGATTTACGCGGCAACGGCGGCGGCTCCTTGCAAGAAGCTATCGAGCTCACCGGACTTTTTATCGATCAAGGTCCGGTCGTGCAGGTCAAGGAATCAAAAGGCTTTTTAGGGATCAAAAATGACCCGGATCCCGAGCTGGTTTATGATGGACCGCTTGCCATTCTCGTAGATCGCCTCAGCGCTTCAGCTTCCGAAATATTTGCCGGCGCGATTCAAGATTACGGACGAGGTTTGGTCTTGGGAAACCGGACTTATGGTAAAGGCACGGTACAAAGCCTTTACAGTCTCGACCGGCTCCCCAATCTACGTAACCAACGCGTCGGACAGTTGAAAGTCACCATTGCCAAATTTTATCGAATCACCGGCAGCAGCACGCAACACCGCGGCGTCATTCCCGATATTAACTTTCCGACGATTTTTGACGAGTACGATTACGGCGAGAGCAAACAACTGCATGCCTTGCCCTGGGATGAAATCGCCCCGGCTCATTTTAAACTTCATGACAAAGTCTCGAAATATTTATCCACTCTTACTCTTTCCTCCCAAAAGAGAACGGAACAGAATCCCGAGTTTCAGTATCTTAAGGAAGACATCGAACGGTTCCGTATGCAAAAGAATCATAAATTGATTTCACTGCAGGAAGCCAAAAGAAGAGCGGAACGCAAGGAAGCAGAAGCGCGGCGTTTAGCTCGTATCAATGAACGGCGAAAAGCCAAAGGAAAGAACCTCCTGAAAGAGGGCGAAGATATTCCTAAAGAGGATAACGCGCCCGATGCGATTCTAAACGAAAGCGAACACATTCTGGCGGATTTGATCGAAATGTCCGCGCCGGATGGCGCCGATCGAGTTGCGAAAACGAATCAAGCGAAAGATAAGAACAAGAAGAAAAATTCGGGCACAGTGAAAATTAACAACTAATTGAATGTTGAATTAGGCGTTCACACAACGCCACATCGACAATTTGTTATCCTAAAAAGACAAAATAATTGATGACAAAATGATTCTGACAATTCATTATTCTGCCTTAAATTCTAAGAACCTCGATATTCGGATTTCCTTTTCGCGGCTTCTCCCGCGAAAAGGCTGACGACCTACCCCCCGATTTGATACATCTCAACCTTCTTCTCGTTGGCTGCGGGCATGTTGGCGGCGCGTTCTTGCGAGTAGCGATCCCGGCGGTTCTTCCAGATCGAAACGATCTTTTCTTGTATCTGTTTGTCCGAAGCCCCTGACCGGAGCATTGATTTTATATCAACGCCTTGAGAGGCAAAAAGGCAGGTATAGATTTTCCCGTCTGCTGAAAGCCGGGCCCTGCTGCAATCCGTGCAAAAGGGTCGAGTGACAGATGAGATAAATCCGAGCTCGCCACTTCCGTCTAAAAACCGGTATCGGCTCGCCACCTCGTTAGGGTTGTTTTTTTCTTTCGGTTTGATAGGAAATTCTGAAGTTATGATTTCGATGGCCTCTTTTGCCGGAACCACTTCGTTCATCTTCCAACTGTTGAGGGTGCCGACATCCATAAATTCGATGAAACGGATGATATGTCCGTTCGCCTTTGCATATCGGACTAAATCGAGAATCTCATCGTCATTGACTCCCTTTCGAATGACCGAGTTGAGTTTCAACGGTGAGAACCCACAGCTTTGCGCTGCCCGAATGCCTTCGAGCACTTTATCAAGTTGAAGATGCTGACCCGCAAAGTTCTTTAAACGTTCCTGTTTTAACGTATCCAAACTGATCGTTAGTCTGTTGAGACCGGCTTTGCTCAGAGCTTCGGCTTTTTGATCGAGAAGGTAGGCATTGGTCGTCAGCGCTAAATCTTCGAGATCTTCGATTTGACTCAACATACGTACCAAGACCTCGAGATCGGAGCGCAGGAGAGGCTCGCCGCCAGTCAAGCGAATCTTTGTGACGCCTAAACCAACAAATATCCGGGCGATGCGATGGACTTCTTCAAAACTTAGGATCTCTTTTCGATTGAGAAAAATGTAATCGTGACCAAAGACCCCTGCAGGCATGCAGTAAAAACAGCGGAAATTGCAGCGGTCTGTTACTGAAATGCGCAGGTCTTTTAAGGGTCGTTGAAATGTATCGTAAGTCATATTCCTTGCTTTTGATTGTGTGTGTCTCTGTTTTTGATTTTTCTAATTACTCCCTTAGTATAAATCAGAATGCCGTCATATGTGAAACTCTCAATAACGTACACTTTCTCCTTTGGTTTCAATCAATCCTTGCTGGTCGACTTCAAAGATAGCACATTCGCCGCCGATTTTTGCTCCGGGAACCATTCCCAAACCTCCCACCAAACCGGCTCAACAGATCTGAAATGATGTCGCCGTAAAGATTCCTCCCCTGCACTTTAAACGTAATCTAATCTCGCTGCGATGCTCTCCGTCGCAACGGTAAATTGGACGCTCTGCGTCCACGGCAAAACTGAAGTTTTGCACTCTGATTTTCATGGATTCGTCGGTCGAATATCGATTTCGCTCACCATGGCATTGTGCGGCAGCTTAATGGCATGCACGATTGTTTCTGCGACGTCTTCCGGTCTCAAAATTTTACTTCTATCCGGTTTCGGCAAGGATGGATGTTGAAAAAAGTGTGTGTCCACCGAACCTGGGCAAATTGCAAGAACGCGAACTCCGGCTTTTCGTTCTTCGAGCATGAGACATTTCGAAAAGGCTAAAACTCCCCACTTGCTGGCTGCATAGCCCGCTCCCCCGATAAAAGCATTTTTCCCCGCCAACGAAGCGACATTGATGATAAAACTTTCCGGCCGGCGCTTTAAATAGGGAAGGGCCTCACGGGTGCAGATAAACATACTGCGTAAATTGATCTCAAACATCTCATCCCAATCGAGTGTTGATAAATCTTCGATACGTCCAAAGCGACCTATTCCGGCATTATTCACCAGAATATCGATGCCGCCGAATTTAGACGCGGTTTCCTGAACCAAGCGTTTGATTTCGCTTTCCCTGGTGAGGTCCGCCTCAAACGGCAGCGCTTTTCTTCCGAGGTTGCCGATTTCTTTCGCCAGGCTTTGCAGGTCAGCCATCGTACGAGACGCGATTACCAGACTTGCCCCTTCCCGGGCTAAAGCCAGCGCCGTCGCTCGTCCGATACCCTTCCCGGCTCCGGTAACGATTGCGATTTTGTTATCTAATGGATGGTGCATAATTTAGAAACGTATATTTTTCAAATGTTCGATCATCAACAGGGTTATAAAAAACACCAGCAGGCAGACCGACAGCGCAATTCCTCCTACGATACCGATCATCGAAACCAGATCTTTCCCCGGGCTGCTTTCTCTTCGGTGAATCTTTGGAAAAAAAACCACATCATATAATATTTTCCCCGAAAAGATAACAAACAAAATAATACCTAAAGCAATTCTTCCGAAGTTAACCGGCGACTGCCAGGCATCTTTAATCGGTAGAATGAGCCAAATGATGAGAGTCCACTTGCCCACTTCAATGAGGACTGGAATCAGTTTTTTGCCGGAACGTCCCATGCTTTAAAGCCAAAAAGCGTTTTCGATATGCTGGATGTCCCACTGTTGGTCTTGTGCTGTTATCGCCACAACATCAAACCGGCAGTCCATGTTATCGATCTCTTTTTCCATCAGGTACTGTTGTGCAACATGACCGATTTGAGTCTGTTTGCGTTTGTCTACCCAGGATTCAGGCGCCCCAAAAGACTCGTTGCGGGCGGTCTTCACTTCAACAAAAATCAAGGTATTGTCTTTTTCAGCAATAATATCGATTTCACCTCGCCCCCAGCGATAGTTTTTTTCAACGATGTGATAGTTCATTTTCTGCAAATAACGCGCAGCCATTTGTTCGCCTTGCATACCGATGCTTTTTGTATTGATTTTACTCATTTTCGAAAAGAGTGAGTTGACCGCGAAATCTTTTGGGGTGGAAAGAACGGC
>JBHHWX010000437.1:0-5292 GCA_046756745.1 bacterium
ATAGAGAAATTGTTTTGTCGTTCATCATTTTGTCTTTATTGCTCTAATAATTGTCGTTTTTCTCAAAAATAACTCATTCAAAAAAAAGGATGGAGACATGAAACTTTATTACGATACCGATGCGGACTTAAATTTGTTGTCAGGAAAAACCATCGCCGTGCTTGGGTACGGCAGCCAGGGGCACGCGCATGCTTTAAATTTACAAGATAGCGGCATGCAAGTGGTCGTGGGTTTGAGAAAGGACAGCCGTTCATGGAAAAAAGCGGAGGCAGAAGGACTCGAGGTCGTCGAAACCGCCGAGGCTGCCAAACGTGGCGACGTGGTGATGGTTTTGCTGCCGGATCAAGACCAGGGTGATGTTTACCAAAGAGACATTCGGGCAAACCTGAGTTCCGGGAATGCGTTGGCTTTTGCGCACGGATTTAGCATTCACTTTAATCAAATCGAACCGCCAAAAGACGTGGACGTGTTCATGATCGCACCCAAGGGGCCGGGACATTTGGTGCGACGTGTCTTCTCCGAGGGCAGAGGCGTACCTTGCCTATTGGCAGTGTACCAGGATGCCACGAAAAATGCGAAACCGTTGGCTCTGGCCTATGCCAAAGGGTTGGGAGGTACCCGCGCCGGCGTCATCGAAACTACGTTTAAAGAGGAAACCGAAACCGACTTGTTTGGAGAGCAGGCTGTGTTGTGCGGCGGAATTACCGAGCTCATCAAAGCCGGTTTTCAAACTTTGATTGACGCGGGGTACCAGCCGGAAATTGCCTATTTTGAATGCCTGCACGAAATGAAGCTCATTGTGGATCTGTTTTATGAAGGCGGTATTGCGGAGATGTATTATTCCGTGAGCGAAACAGCAGAATACGGCGGCATGAGCCGCGGTCCAAAAGTGATTGGCGAGGAAACCCGGCAGCGAATGCAGGAGATTCTCAAGACCGTCCAGGATGGCTCTTTTGCCCGGGAATGGATTTCGGAAAACAAAGCCGGGCAGCCGGTTATGAATGCGCTGCGCAAACAGCATCAGGAATTGCAAATTGAAAAGGTTGGCAAAAATCTTAGGGAAATGATGTCGTGGATTCATAAAAAGGGTGTTTAAGTATACGAGTGTTAGAGTGTTCGAGTTCACGCATGCGGCATGCTAACCCTAAAACACCTAAACTCTTCACATTTTTACTTCTTTGTTTCGCAGCTTAGAGATTTAGGGAACTATCCAAGAGAAAAGAAAATGGCCCCAAAAGAAATCAAACTATTTGACACCACCCTGCGCGACGGCAGTCAGGGAGAACGGATTTCGTTTTCAGTTGAGGATAAACTTCGAATTGCAAAACGGCTGGATGAGTTTGGCCTGCATTACATCGAAGGCGGCTGGCCTGGTTCAAACCCAAAAGATTTGTTGTTCTTCGAGAAAGCAAAACAAATCCGGTTTAAGCATGCAAAAATAGTCGCATTCGGAAGTACCCTGCGAGCAGGAAATCAGCCTGAAAAGGACGCAAACCTGCGGGCGCTTTTGCACGCCGACACACCGGCGGTGTCGATTTTCGGAAAGTCGTGGCTGCTTCACATAGAAACTGCATTGCAGATTACTGCCGAAGAAAATCTAAATCTGATCGAGTCGTCGGTGGCCTATCTAAAATCTCAGGCAAAAGAAGTCATTTACGATGCCGAGCATTTTTTTGACGGTTACAAAGACAACCACGATTATGCCCTGCAAACGCTGTTGGCCGCCGAGCACAACGGTGCGGATGTGCTGGTTCTTTGCGATACCAATGGCGGCACATTAACTGCTGAGCTCAGCCAAATTATTTCCGACGTTAGTCAATGCGTGCAGGCGCCGATTGGCATTCATGCCCATAATGATTCCGAGCTTGCGGTGGCGAACACATTAACGGCAGTTGAACTGGGTTGTGTTCACGTGCAGGGGACCATCAATGGCTATGGAGAGCGTTGTGGTAACGCGAATCTTTGTTCGGTAATACCAAATCTGCAGCTTAAAATGGGATACTCTTGCGTACCCAACAAAAGAATTCCTAAACTAACTGCGCTTTCGAATTTTGTCAGTGAGATTGCCAATCTATCGCCGTATTCGAATTCGGCTTTCGTCGGCAAGAGCGCATTTGCTCACAAAGGCGGCGTGCATGTAAGCGCTGTGATGAAGGAAGCGCGGACGTACGAACACATCTCTCCAGCGCACGTGGGCAACCAGAGGCGAGTTTTGGTTTCCGATCTTTCCGGACGCAGCAACATTTTATATAAAGCAAAGGAATTACAGGTTGATTTAAGCGGAGGTCAGGAAAAAGTCCGAGACATTGTCCAGGAGTTGAAAGAACTCGAAAATCTGGGCTACCAATATGAAGCCGCTGAAGGTTCGTTCAAATTATTGATCCAGAAAAAACTCGAAGACTGGAATGATTTTTTTCAACTGGAAGGATTTCGAGTTATCATCGAGAAAAATGCGTCCGGTGAATCGCGTTCCGAAGCGACTATCCGGCTCAATGTAAACGGAAACATCGAGCACACCGCTTCTGAGGGCAATGGGCCGGTGCACGCCCTGGATAAAGCATTGCGCAAAGCGCTGGAAAAATTTTACCCTGAAATTCAGGAGATGAATCTTGCGGATTACAAGGTGCGCGTGCTCAATGAAAAAGACGGCACCGCTGCGAAAGTCCGGGTTTTGATAGACTCATCTGCAAACGGCAGCACCTGGGGAACAGTCGGGGTTTCGGAGAATATCATCGACGCGAGCTGGCAGGCATTGATGGATGGGTTTTCATATTATCTTTGGGAAAAGTATAAAGGCAATATCAGGACAGCAGCGACGGAACAAAAAGCCGTCAATTTTGAGGTTGTTTAATATATTCAGAGAAAAGGAGGGTTTACGATGGAGGATCAGGTAATTGTTTTTGATACGACTTTGCGAGATGGCGAACAAGCGCCCGGGTTTAATATGAACCTTGAAGAAAAGCTCCGCATGGCCGAACAGTTGGAGCGGCTAAATGTGGATGTCATCGAGGCTGGCTTTCCGATCGCATCTGAAGGTGACTTTTTTGCAGTGCGGGAAATCGCCAAACGAATCCAAAATTGTGTCGTTGCCGGACTCTGCCGCACCAAGAAGCAGGACATCGACCGGGCCTGGGAAGCGCTGCAACACGCAAGACGTCCCCGCATTCACACGTTTATCGCCACGTCAGATATTCATTTGCAGCACAAACTCAGAAAAAGCCGTGTGGAAGCGCTTAAGGACGCCGTTTGGGCGGTGAACTATGCCAAGAGCTTTTGCAGCGATGTCGAATTCTCCGCTGAAGACGCCACCCGCAGCGATCCGGAATTTCTTTTCGATGTTTTTTCCGCCGTCATTGACGCCGGCGCCACCGCGATAAACGTTCCGGACACGGTTGGTTTTTCTCTCCCCTGGGAGTTTGGCGAGCTGATTAGCCAACTCAGGGAAAACGTCACTGGAATTGAGAATGTGATCCTGAGCGTGCACTGTCATGATGATTTGGGTCACAGTGTCTCGAATTCTGTTATCGCCGTTTATCACGGCGCCCGCCAGGTGGAATGTACCATCAATGGTATTGGTGAACGCGCTGGCAACGCAGCCTTAGAAGAAATCGTGATGTCGATCAAAACCAGGCCGTCTTGCTTCGAATGTGACACCTGTATTGAACCAACGGAGATTTATGCAACCAGTCAGTTGCTGCAAGAGATCACGGGCGTTGCGGTGCAGCCAAACAAAGCTTTGGTCGGCGACAACGCCTTTGCCCATGAAGCGGGCATTCATCAGGACGGCGTCCTGAAAAATCCTCTGACATACGAAATCATGACGCCCGAGTCTGTGGGGGTCCCGGGAAACAAATTGGTTTTGGGCAAACATTCCGGACGCAATGCCCTGAATAATCGACTCAAGGAATTGGGGTTTGATTTTGATAAAGAGCACTTGCTCAGAGTTTATGAAGCGTTCACAGCTCTGGCGGATGCAAAAAAAGTTGTGCTGGATGAGGATTTAAGATCCCTCGCGAAGAAGGAAGTTTCCAGCGTTCAGGCTCAAATAACCGGGCCAGCATTGCAAGAACAACTCAAAGAGGCTTAATGATGACCATCACGGAAAAAATATTAGCCAAACACGCAGGCGAAACGAAAGTCGAGCCTGGTGAAAACGTCTGGGTCGATGTCGATATTTTGATGACCCACGACGTTTGCGGGCCGCCAACGTTTACCATTTTCAAGAGGGAGTTTGGCGAAAACGCTCGAGTTTGGGATCGAAACAAAGTGGTCATTATTCCAGATCATTACATTTTTACATCGGACAAATACGCCAATCGCAACGTTAAAATTCTGCGCCAGTTTGTTAAAGAGCAGGATTTGCCGCATTTTTATGATGTCGGCAGCGAGCGCTACAAAGGCGTTTGTCATATAGCGCTGCCGGAGGAAGGATTCACGCGACCGGGAGAAGTGCTGTTCGGAACGGATTCACACACCTGCACCGCCGGCGCATTTGGTCAGTTTGCTACCGGTATTGGCAACACAGATGCCGCATTCATTCTGGGCGCCGGCAAGCTTTGGGTAAAAGTCCCGGAAACGATGAAGTTTATTTTCGAGGGGGAAATTCATCCCTACGTCATGGCAAAAGATATGATTTTGCAAATCATTGGCGACATCGGGGTGGATGGCGCCAATTATCGCGCAATGGAATTTGCCGGCGATGGCGTGCAGGCGCTTGACATGGAAGGCCGCATGACGCTGGCTAATATGGTTATTGAAGCCGGCGGCAAAAACGGAGTCATCGAACCGGACGCGGTGACGTTTGAATATGTAAAGGCCCGCACCGATCAGCCATTCGAGCCGGTTTTCAACGATGAGGATGCAAAATACCACTGTGTGCGGGTGTACAAATCCAAAGACCTGCAGCCGATGCTGGCTCAACCCCATTCACCGGATAATAAAGCGGCCGTTAGGGAAATACGCAATACTCCGCTCAACAGAGCCTACATCGGCTCATGCACCGGGGGAAAACTCAGCGATTTTGTGGCGGCTGCGGAGATTGTGAAAGGGGAGCGCCTTAAAATCGACACTTACGTTGTTCCGGCAACAACCAAAATCGCAGAAGGATTAAAAACCGAAAAAATCAACGGCCAGTCGCTGCAAGAGATTTTTGAAAATGCCGGCGCCCGGATAGGTCCGGCGTCGTGCGCCGCTTGCCTGGGCGGTCCGGCTGATACATTCGGCAGATTGAACGGCAATGAGGTCTGTATTTCCACAACCAATCGAAATTTTCCGGGCAGAATGGGGTCCAAG
>JBHHWX010000438.1:0-5282 GCA_046756745.1 bacterium
CGAATCCGCTGTGACCGGTTTCCACGACGTCAGCGTGACGACCGGCAGCGAGACCGCGATGGTGGAGAGGCCGGGACCTTTCCTGGTTTTGGAGAATCTGGAGATTGAGGCAGCGGCGACCGTGGCGGCTATCGTGCCCAACGCGGCCCGTGCCGACACCACCCTCGACGTAACCGTCACCGGCGCCAACACCACCTTCATCCCCGGCGTCTCTGCTCTGAGCTTTTCCGGCGACGGCATCACCGTGCTCTCGACCACTGTGGTTGATTCCGTTACCCTGACCGCTACTATCCGCATCGATTCGGCAGCGACGCCCGGCTTCCGCGACGTCCTCGTGACGACGGCAACGGAGACGGCCGTGCTGCTTAGCGGCTTCGAAGTGCAAGGACTGGCAACCGGTGTGGCGGAGAACGACGCCACCGGAGTGCCAACGGAATATACGCTGGCGCAGAACTACCCGAATCCGTTCAACCCGGAAACGGTGATTCAATACCAGACCCCTCGCGGCGGACAGGTTGAGTTGGCCATCTTCAATCTGTTGGGACAAAAGGTGCGCCTGCTGGTGAATGAGGAGCAACCGGCCGGCTCTTATTCCGTGAGCTGGCGCGGCGTTGACGACCTGGGGAATCGAGTACCCAGCGGTGTTTACGTATACCGTCTCACCGGGGGCGGAGTTATGCGCGTAAAAAAAATGATCCTGTTGCGATAACGGGTTTCTACTTATTGAACTATCCCAACTAAGGAGGTAACATGAACTCTCTTTACAAAACTGTCGCACTCTTCTGCGTCGTCGTCCCGTCATTTTTGTTTGCTCAAAACGAAATTCCGAACCCCGGCTTTGAAGACTGGGCGGATGGTAACCCGCAAGGCTGGGGAACGACGAATATTCAGGGACAGGTCACTAATGTAACGCAATCAACTGAGGCGCACGGCGGGGCCTCTGCCGTCCGCGGAGAAGTGGTTCAATTCAGCGGTGCGCAGTTCGCTCCCTCCGTCTTCACTGGCTTTGCGGGCATCGTGCCTTTTCCGGTTTCACAGAACTCTGCGAGGCTGACGGGCTTCTATCAGTTTGAAACCGCACAAGAGACCGACATACTGGGGGTCTCGGTTAACCTTTTAGATTCCGTTTTCGTTTCTGTGGCCATTGGAGAGGATTCGCTCGCCAACACAAACGGTACGTATGCACAGTTTACCGTGGAGCTGGATTACTCCGCTGGCGCTAGCGCTGCTGACGCCGCGTTCGCCCAAATTCAGTTTGCAATTGGTGGGCAGGGTACAGTCGCGGTTGGCACGTTCTTTCTTGTGGACGACCTGCAGTTTGAGGGAACTGTGACCAGTATTGAGCAACAGGATGGGCAGATTCCCGATGCCTTCAGGCTGCAGCAAAATTATCCGAATCCATTTAACCCAGCCACGACCTTCGCATTCACCATTCCCAAAGCCGCCAAAGTGCAGCTCACCGTGTTCGATCTCTTAGGCCGGGAGGTGGCGCGTGTGGTGGATGAGCGGTTGCCCGCCGGAAGTCACAGCATTCAGTGGCAGGCTGGCGATTTACCCAGCGGCGCTTATTACTACAAGCTGACTGCCGGAGAATTTACCAATGCCAAAAAACTTATTCTGCTCAAATAGAAAGACATATGTTGATCCAACACCGTTTGTAACAGTCGGTTCGGAATGACATTTTAGGGCTTTTGGGACAGCCCCAAGATCGATCTTATTAATACAACAGAGGGAAAACCATGAAGAACAAAACAATCAGTTTACTCGTCCTATCCACGATGATGCTCGTTGTCGCATGCAGCAGCAACGACGCATCCGAATCGGGAAAGAAAAGCGGAAATAAAAGCGCGGACAACGGCTCACTGGCCGGTACTTGGGTAGCAACAGAATTGAGCTACACCAGCAAGAAAAAGCCAACCAAAACACAGGACATGAAAAAAATGATGAACGCCTCGATCACGATGACCATAAAATCAAATGGTCAGTACAGTTACAAAGTGAAAATGATGGGGATGACCAAAACCGAGTCGGGAACCATAAAGCAAAAGGGCAATCGGATTGTCACAGACAACCCGGATTTCAAAATGACATTATCCGGGAACACGCTGATCATGACCGGGGACAACCAGAAATGGGACTTCGGTCGCGGCAGAGAGCCGGCGATTTCCAAAGCGGTTTTTGTGCGAAAATAATCCTTAAAAATAATGGCAAACGTCAAACGGTTCTCCCATCCCTCGACATCATGTACCGGGAGATGGCACGTCTGCCGTTTGACTCTTCACGTCTCACAAATAAACCGGAGGACAAGAACCATGAAGCGAATGATTTTTGCCGTTCTCATACTCACCCTGACTCTGGGCTTGGGCTGTAACCGCTCGTCGGACTCGGAAGACAGCGGGGTGGCCACTCTTTCAGTAAAAAACGACCGCGGCGAGATGACCGTCAAAGGCGGCGGCGAAGAAGTGCATTTTGCGCTCGGCGAATCCGGGGTTGACCTGCCGGACGGTTTTCCCGACGACGCGCCGCTCTATCCGGGCGCCATGGTGGCCACCAGCGCTACAACCGAGGAGGGTTATATGGTGGCGCTGTTAACCCAAACACCGCTGAAGAAAGTCAGGGACTTTTACAACCAGGAGCTGAAAAAGAATGGCTGGAAAATCACCCTCAATTCGAGCCTTGGCCCCAACGGCGGCATGCTGCGCGCCAGCAAAGACCAACGCAGCCAATACATCACGTTTTCTCATCAAGCAGGTACGACAACCATCAACCTGACGGTGAACTGATACCAATCCCAAAAAATCAAAATAGATTCCCAATAAGCCAAATCCATCAGAAGGAGGATACGATGAATTGGATTCGAAGAGCGAGCATAATTTTGTTGTCCATGAGCTCTCTCGTTTTTGCGCAAAAAGATGTTCCGGGAAGCCAGGATCATCCGCTGATTACCCGCTATCCCGGCTCAGTCATTCGCTGGTATGACGTCCAAGCTTATACGGAATTCAAACTTCCCATCGGACCGGAAACCGGTTACCGCCAGATCGATAAATGGCTGGAGCTGCAGGGTAAGCTCACACGCATCTACTACGTGTTAGAAGGAGAAAAAACCGTTTCCGAAGTTTATGCCAATTATCTCAAAGCCATTACCGCGGCTAAATTCGAAGTGCTGGCTAAGAACTTGTTTACGGAAAACAACACCTCCAAAGCGGTCGGCGGCGGCATTTGGATGATCACGGCCTATAAGGACCGCATTCCCAACAGCGCCGGAGTACAAATAACTCAGGGCAGCTCAACCAAAGGCGGCACCTGTTACATCGCGGGCAAATTAACACGGCCGCAAGGAACCGTATACCTCAGTCTGGCCGGCTCTCAATTCACAAAAGACCAGGTTTTGTTCTTACTGGATATCCTCGAAGTTGAGGATGTGGAAGATGACCTCATCACCGTCGATGCCGATGCCATGTCAAAGGATATCGATATGTACGGCAAAGTCGCCCTCTACGGCATCTATTTTGATTACGACAAAGCCACCATCAAAGCCGAGTCCAAACCGGCTTTGGACGAGATCGCAAAATTGTTGAAAAAACGGCCGAGCCTGAAACTATATGTGGTGGGACATACCGATATGAAAGGCAGCTTAGCATATAATATGAAGCTCTCACATGACCGCGCGCATTCAGTGGTGACAGCCCTGGTCAAAAGGCAAGGGATTGCTGCTTCCCGGCTGGAGGCGCATGGTGTTGGTCCGCTGACGCCGGTAGCTTCCAACACGACGGATGAGGGCCGCAGCAAAAACCGAAGGGTGGAATTGGTTGCGAAATAAAGTCATAACCTGCATTTAACATTTTTTGGTTACTTGATGAAAGTACCGCGTTCTGGCCCGCATCATTTCCGTTTCCAGCTCACCGATTTATATCCGGCGCTTTGGAACTCACCCACCCTCACACATAACCCTAGCCAATTTACAAGTTAACCAAATCTATGCTTGACTTATGTGTAACATTTTAACATCTTTGTAAGAAATCATTTTCCTTGGAAAATACAAAAGGAAGTGTTGCTGGCATCTCAGCAATTGTCGGAAACGGTTTGTTGCTGCTCGGAAAGTCAAATTATGAATTCAAGTAACTGCGCAATTTAAGGTCGGGTTCAGATGTAGCGGAAAGTATTCTGCTCAAACAACAGAAATGGACCCCAAGAACTGACCCTTGCCATCCATGCTGATAGCGATGTCGTTGGCCAGGAGTACGTCGGTAAACTCATGCGATGTAAATTGAACACCCTGGTCCGTGTTGAAAATCTCCGGAACGCCGTAACGGTCGATAGCCTCATTGAGCGCTTTCAACACAGAAATCAGTGTCCATAGTGTTTGACAGGCGCCAGGAAAGCACTTTACGACTGTACCAATCGATAATGACGACCAAATACAAAAACCCTTTTGCCATGGGAATGAAAGTGATATCGGCGGCCCAAACATGATTGGCGCGTTCGATTTTCAGGCCCCGGAGCAAGTAAGGATAGACCCGGTGCCCCTTACCCGACTGTGTGGTTCTTTTTCGAGGGTACAGGGCGTGAATACCCATGATTCGCATCAGCCGTTGAATGCGCTTTCGATTGACGACTTGATTGTGGTCTTCGAACCAGTCACGGATGCGCCGTGAGCCGTAGAAGGGGTATTTGAGATGAACCTCGTCAAGCTGCCGCATGAGGTTTAGCTCTGATGCTGGTTGTTCTTTGTTTCGGTAATAAACCGAAGAACGGCTCAAGTTTAGCAATTGGCACTGACTCTTAATTGCAAGCTTGGCAGACTTTTTTATCATCGCTTTGCGCTCCTTTATTTTATTGTGCCGAGCGCATTGGATAAAAAATCTTTTTCAACCGTCAGTTGCCCAATTTTAGCATGTAAGTCTTTGATGGTCGAATGCTCATCTGAATTCTGCAAACCAGAGCCTCGTTCAAATACATCCTGGGCACCGTTAAGCAACTGCTTCTTCCAGCTCTGTATTTGATTCGGATGAATTTCAAATTGTTCGGCTAATTCAGACAGGGCCCGTTCACCCCGGACTGCGGCCAGAGCTACCCGGGCCTTAAATGCGGCTGAGTGAGTACGTCTTTTTCTGCTCATCTTCTGTTTCCTTTTTCTTTTATAATGAAGAGTAAGATAATACAGAAAATTTCACTTAATTTCTCCCAGGATGTGTCCTAAGGATGGGGTCCACTTCTGTCCACTTCTGTAAGAAAAAAGCAAGTTTGTTTTAGATGTCCAAATCATCCAAAAACTAGAGAAT
>JBHHWX010000439.1:0-5278 GCA_046756745.1 bacterium
ACATAAAATTTATACAAAACTCAAGGCACTAAGACCACCTTCATACATCCATCCAGCTTCTGGTCAAACATTTTATACGCCTCCACACCCTGGCTCAACGGTAGCCGGTGAGAGATGACCGCCGTGATGTCCACTTGCTTTGCTTGCACCAGGGGAATCAGTTTCTCCATGTAGCGCCGTGCGGGACAGCGGCCGTTTTTATAGGTCAGATTCTTGTCGTAAGCCTCAGCGGGTGAAAATGCCATCTGTTGTTCGGTGTGTACACCCACTGTGGAAATGATGCCTCCGGGTCGCACCAAATCGATGGCTGCTTTCCCGGCTGACGGGCTGCCGACAACCTCCAGAACGCCATCGGCGCCGCGACCCTCTGTTGCATGTTTGAGGATTTCGACCGGGCTTTGCTTTTTAAAATCGATGGGAGTGGCGCCAAATCGCTGCGCCAATTGCAGCCGCTTCGGAATGGAGTCGATGGCGTAGAGTTTTTCTGCGCCCAATTCCAACGCGCCGGCGATTGCCATCAAACCCACGGGGCCGCACCCGATCACGGCATAAACGCCAGCCGGTCCGACCTGTGCGTTTTCGGCGCAGAAAAAGCCGGTAGAGCAGATATCGCCGAGCAAGAGCGCCTCCTCCGGCGAGACTCCTTCCGGAATCGCTAACAAAGTCGAGTCGGCGAGCGGCACCCGCACAAACTCCGCCTGGCCGCCGTGCAGCCCGGCTCCGTTTTCAATCCAGCCGAAGAGCTGCCCGGAGACACATCGGCAGGTCAATCCTGTTTGGCAGTAAAAACAGCGCCCGCAGTTCGTGGTAAACGGGCAGAATACGCGCTCGCCTTTTTTGAATGTGCTCACGTCTTTCCCGGTCTCGACGATCTCCCCGATAAACTCATGTCCCATCGCTGTACCCTGATCCAGTCCTTTCTCACGCTCATGATACGGATGCAAATCCGATCCGCAGAGTGCGCATAGGTGAACTTTAACGATCACATCGTCCGGATCTTCGATTCGAGGGTCGGGAATGGATTCGTATTTAACGGTGTGCTTGCCGTGAAAAGTGAGCGCTTTCATAACTAATGTCCCGGGCCAAAAAACACGGCATTGAGAAACAGCACATTCAACCCGTCGGTAAACGCCCGGATATTCGGATCTTCAGCAAAAGCAACAACGTGCCCCCTGCCATGCCGTTGATACATGAGATACGCTTTGTTGGCGATCTGTTTCTGTGCATCCGCCCAATTAAAACCGCTCAACATGACCTTATCTTCTGGCATGTACAAACCGATGTTGCGGCCTTTGTCGAGCTTCAGGGGCGTGTAGATATTGCGGCCGGTCACAAGAACATTGGCATCGCCGTCATAACCGAAAGCCGGCCAGAACTCCGTGTCCAAAGTCACGCGCATGATGGCGCCCGGAATGGACTGCGGCAGCTCCTCCTCCGGCTCGAGCGCTTTTTCCAAATCAAACGGTTCTTCAGGCTTTTTCGCATCGGGTTTTGGCTTGGCCTTGCCTGCTTCCGGTTTCTTCTGTTCTTTTTTCTTCTCCGGCTTACCGCCTCTAAATTCGCGTGTTGTGGACAATAGGCCGACTTTTTCGCCGGTCAACCAGCGGGTCGCTTCCGCAAACGTGATGAGTGTGCCCCCGTTCTGCACCCAGGTTTTGATCCGTTTTGCTCCGGCGTCGCCCACGATCTGACGATAGCTGCCTGAAAAGCTCGATGAGTTAGGCAGTATCAGCACGTTGTATTTGCTCAAATCCAATCTTCCCAACTGGCGCGTGTTTATGATTGTGACGGGATACCCGTAAGCCTGCTCCAAAATATAGCGCGTCCAACCGACGGAATACGGGTGCGTGGGTCGCTGATAGGCTAACGCCACTTTCGGCTTCTTTAAAAAACGGACATTGCCGCTGCCGAAATTGACGCCTTTGTCGACCCAGGATGAGTTAGTGGGCACGATTTCAGCGCCCGTTGCCACAGCGATGTCCTCTAACTTCTGCTGCACATCTTTTGGATTGTCCTTGACTTTAATAATCAGGGAACCGTTCGGAAATGTCCGGCCGTTTTGAGTGAACGATTTGTCGGCGCTGAACACGCGAATATTTTTTCGGAAGATGTGAGCCAAAGCCTTTGCCGCCGCCTGGCTTCCCCAGGGAATCAAGTAGGCCAATTGCGCCTCGGCCACGGTTGCCTCCCCATTCGTCAACTTGGTTTCCCCAGCCTCTTTCAAAACTGTAAACGGTCCGCCCGATGCGGCCTCGGCCATGTAAGCTTCGACGTCGTACAACAGCGGCAGAGACCAGCCGGTGATATCGTAGATTTCATCACGGAGACGTTTCTTGTAGCGGCGTTGCTGCTCCTGCAAGAAATTAGCGTCCATCGAAACCTGTTTTGCTAAGAGCGTCTTGACGAGGCGTTTCGCCGGTTGAGCTGAAGAGATGATGAAGGTGCCCGGCGGAAAATTTTTTGACTGGATTTTGCCGCCGTAATAGTCTTTTACTTTTGAATTCGAAAAGGCTGCGTCGGCCCGCTGAACTTCGATGCCTTGTTGCAGCAAGTTCGAGATCAATTTTTGTACTCGCAGGGGATCCTTTCCGGGAGGGAAGATGTATTCTTTGACAACGTCCCGTGCGCCTTCCTGCATAGCGGACCGGCGGTAGTCGTAAAAATAGCGCAGTATGGCCTCGCGGTTTTCAGCAGCGGTTTGGGCCGTGGAGATCGAGGCAATGAAATGATGCTGAACGCTGTTGCGGTAATGCATCGCGGTTTCGTCGCTGCGTTTCACGACCAATCCACGCACCGAAGCCTGTTCATAGGTCATGCCGATGGCGCCCTGGAACATAGGCCACCCCTCTCCATAACCGGGATAGAAGGAATCGAACACTTCACGCGTGAAATAATCGAACTGCATCTTGTCGAACCATTGGGCGTTGTTCTTCCCGACGGTTTGTAGCCAGTGCAACTGAGAGCGAGGCATTTCGGGATTAAGCGGGTCTGCGGGCGGAGCGAAATAGTAAGTGGAATTGGAGCCCATTTCGTGCAAGTCCACGAACACCTGAGGATACCATTGCAGAAAAGCCTCGACGCGGCCGCGGGTTTCCGGCTGGGTGAGCGCAAACCAATCCCGGTTCATATCGAACAAGTAGTGGTTTGTACGGCCGCCGGGCCAAACCTCATTGTGTTCGGCGGCCTGCGGATCTTCGTCCGGCCAGCGGCCGCGAGTCTGCCGGAAATAGTTAATAAAACGATCCCGGCCATCCGGGTTCTGCATCGGGTCGATGATCACCACCGTATTCTTCAGGATGCCGGCGGCAACATCATCGTTTTGGGAAGCAACCAAATGATAGGCCGCAAGCACGCCGGCGTCTGTGCTGGAAATTTCGTTTCCGTGTACGCCGTATTCGAGCCAGCAAATCGACGGCAACGTTTTGATGAGATGCTCCGCCTCGGCGCTGTTGGTTTTCCTCGGATCCGCGAGTTTTTGGATACCGGTTTTGATATCGTCCAGCCTGGACATATTCTCATCGGACGCGACGATGAGGTAGTACAATGTGCGGCCCTCCCAGCTTTTTGCATACTCGACCAATTCTATCCTAGAGGAGGCGTCCGCCAGCGCTTTGATGTATTTCTCCGTCTCAGCGTGAGAGGTGACTCTTTCGCCGTTTGTATGCCCGACCACCTGATTCAAAGTCGGGACCTCCTGGTCGTAGGAAGCGCCCGGGTAAAATTCGAAATTTTGTGCCGTTGCCAAACAGGTCGAAAGAAAAAAAACAACCATCGATAATACAGGTTTATATCTCATAACTCCGTCCTATTTTGATTTTTCACCTTGTCCGGTTAATTAAGTGAATCTTTTACGGCGGGAAGATGACAAATATAAATAGAACGGAAATAAATGTCAAGTAACATAGGCGCCGCGAAAAGGGCTCTTGAGCCATAATGGACAACCCGTAGATGAGTTTTTCTCTTGCAATTATTGCTTTCCTGTTTATATTTCATGGAGTGTTAGTGTTCATGACAGATTTAATCGATGATAAGGATGAAATTTGCGACAATTGATCCGTCTATCATTGTAAAAAAGTTTGGAAGATTAGCTGAATATGATATATCTGAATATCAAAATCCACACTCTATTCTTATTGACCCTATTTGTTATGACTTTGCTGACAAGCTGCGATAACCCCATCTCACCGGATGCTCAAGGTCAATCTCAAGATTTCTCTATCGCCTATATAAAACGGTTGCCGGAACTCGACTATATATGGGGAATCAGCAATGCTACTCGTGACGGCTGGCCGAGTATTGGCGAGCTGGTGACTTGGAGAGGAGCCATTAAGAGCGGGTCATCGAAATCGCAATCTGTTTCATATACCTGGCTCCTGGACGGACAAGAAGTTGATAGTGGTAACATAAGAATTGACGCAGGCAGCAACGCATATGTCGAGGTCAACCGGCAATGGGATTTTCAGCGGCATGAGTTGGATCTGGTGATCCGTTTTGATCGGGACGGCCAAAACGTGAGCAAGTCGTTAAAAATCTACACGGACGCTCTATCTGTCAAGTTTTATGTTGAGGAATCTGTCTATGCTGCTTTTCAAAATAAATATTCCCAGTTTTTTAAAAGGTCCTTTGCATCGTTTGATGAGACCGCTCAGGAATGGATTCGCTTTTGGAATCTCATGTATGAAAAAGCCGTCTATCCTGAGACGCCCAAAGGCGTTCTTGACAGAGTGCGACTCGATGAGATCGTCATCGTAAATGATGATGCGCTGCCGTTAGCGCCGCAAAGCCATGCGGAGGCGCAACCCAACCAGAAGGATCGGACTACCGACTATCAAATTGGCCTTCCCAAAAAATATATCGAAAACTATCTCTCACCGGAATATTTCAAGGTCGTTTTACATGAGCTTGGCCATGTGAGATATTTAATCGATTTATATGGCCTTGATGTATTTGATGACCGGGATTCGGTTTTAATAAAAGAAGAGGGCCGCTTGATTACAAAATCAAAATATTTGCCAAGACAATATGGGGGAGCGGTCGTGCGAACCCCTGAAAGAGGTTTGATGAATCGTGAGATCGTTGATTATGGCATCGATAGCTTGCTCTCGCGTTATAGCGCGATGGCTTTAAACTTAATCGTTGGCCAGCGGGCACGTTACGGGAACTACAATGCCCCTGAGAATATTGGATCTTTTTTGAATGACTTACCCCAAGAAAATGTCATGACAATCCGCGATCAAAATGGCCTTGCTCTCGGTGGCGCTAAAGTAGAACTTTATCG
>JBHHWX010000440.1:0-5257 GCA_046756745.1 bacterium
AAATCGAAGCGTGGATCAACGCTAACCCCGAAAACCACAGGTTCGTGCAGCGGATGAAAATCGTCTGGGACGTTCCGGCAGCCGTTACCGAAGGGAAAGTCTCCTTGCGCCGCGAAGCGAATGATGCTGCACAGGGAGTCGTCATCACAAAAGGGCAGATGAGTATTTTGCCGGAAGACGGCAGCCCCTCCGAGCCGCTGTTGGTCGATGTCAAAAAGCATCTCGGCTGGATGCACAACGAAGTGCTGTTCGAGGATACGCCTTTGCATGGTTTCTTTTTGAACACGGATGGCATGGATAAAACGGATTTGCACTGATTTTATGAAAATTACGATGGCAAGAAAGTTACTATTCACACTGTTATGCCTTTCGGCAACTTTCCTCGAACGTCCACCGAATTTAACCGAACAGAATCTGCCACACACAGGGAGGAGATTTGGCGCTTCCCAAAAGTAGGAATTCCACGATAATAAATCCCTAATTTTGAGAACACCAAATCTCCTCCCTGAAAAAAAACGTTGATTATCGTAAAAAAATCAATACTTTTACAGCAAGGTATCCTGGCTTGATGTTTGCCTGAGACGGTGTCATATCATTAAAAACAAGGGAGAGCAATCATGAGAGAACAGACCGTGAAAGTCGCGCCGCAAAATTTTTTACTCGAGTCTCGACGGGGGCAGTATTTCGACATTTCCCGCGTGTCTGAAGAAATGCCGGTTTTTCTTTCGGAAGAAGAAGTCGATCTGTTTACCTCGTTGGATCTGGTCTACCGAACCCTGTGCGGGATTTTGTATAATTTTGTGCCGATGTCCGGTCATCCCGGCGGCAGCATCTCATCCGGCCACATTGTTGAATCGCTTCTCTACGGCACTATGGATTACAATTTCTCCGATCCAGATGTGCAAGAAGCCGACATTCTCTCTTATGCAGCAGGCCACAAAGCGATGGGGCTTTACGCTATGTGGGCTTTGCGAAA
Source organism: bacterium (assembly GCA_046756745.1). Classification (GTDB taxonomy): domain Bacteria; phylum Zhuqueibacterota; class Zhuqueibacteria; order Oceanimicrobiales; family Oceanimicrobiaceae; genus JBHHWX01. The sequence continues at coordinate 977 of JBHHWX010000440.1, forward strand.
CGAGCTCGTGCGCATTGCCCGAAACGATCTGCTCCCTGACGAAAAGAAACAATTGCGGCTCGAAGACCTGGTTGGATTTCGTCGCAATCCGACTCAGGATACCCCATTATTTAAAAAGTTCAAAGCCAAGCCGCTCGATGGCCATCCCACGCCGGCGACGCCGTTTGTCAAACTGGCGACCGGTGCGAGCGGGGTCGGCGTTCCATCCAGTTTGGGTCTGGCCTTTGGCGCGTTAGACGTTTATCGGGATGATCCGCCGCGCGTCCATATTCTCGAAGGCGAGGGCGGCATGACGCCCGGTCGCGTACACGAAGCGCTTGCTGCAGCGGCTACGGCGCGTATCCACAATGCCATTATGCACGTCGACTGGAACCAGGCGTCTATCGACTCGAACCACGTCTGCCGGGAGGAAGGCAAGCCCGGCGAATATGTACAATGGAATCCGGTCGAGCTGGCTTACGTGCACGACTGGAACGCGATTTACGTTCCCGATGGCTTCGATTTTCAACAGATATCGAAAGCCCAAAAACTGGCCCTTACGCTCGATAATGGTCAGCCAACTGCGATCATCTACCGAACCGTAAAAGGCTGGAAATACGGCATTGAAGGGCGGTCTTCCCATGGCGCCGGCCACAAGTTCTGCTCGAATGCGTATTATACTTTTCTAAAGGAATTCGAGCAACATTTTAGCGTACAGTTTCCGCGATTTGCCGCCGAGGCCATTCCCGATAAAATCGAAGAAGCTTTTTGGAATACCTTGCTGACCATCCGGTCAGTTCTCGAAAAGAACAAAAAACTAACAGCGTACGCAGCAACGCGGATTTCTAATGCCCAAAATCGTCTAACTGAACGAAAACGCACACCGGACGACAATGCCCCGAGTCTGGAGAAGCTTTATGACGCCAAAAAAGGGCCCGGTATGAGCGACGGAGATCAACATTTGTCGTTTGTTGCCGGAGAATCCGTGACCCTACGTGCAGTACTCGGCAAGTCTTTAAATACGCTCAACAAAATAACAAATGGCGCAATCGTCGGTTCTGCGGCTGACCTGCTCGGCTCGACCTCCGTCAGTGAGCTGGCGAAGGATTTTCCCGAAGGTCTTTACGATGCCATTTCGAATCCGGAAGCGCGATTGATCGCGGTCGGTGGCATTTGTGAAGACGCCATGGGGGCATTCATGGGCGGTCTTTCCACATTCGGGCATCATATTGGCGTGACATCATCGTATGGCGCTTTTATCAGTGCACTGGAGCATGTTCCGGCGCGTCTGCACGGCATCGGCCAACAAGCAAAGGCCGCCATCGATGGCGCGCCGTACCAAACCTGGATTTTGATCAATGCACATGCCGGGGCAAAAACCGGTGAAGATGGGCCGACTCACGCTGATCCGCAGGTGCTGCAACTATTGCAGGAAAACTACCCACGTGGCGTCATGATCACCCTGACGCCATGGGATCCGCAGGAAATCTGGCCGTTACTCATTGCCGGACTCAAAGCCCGGCCAGCCATTTTAGCGCCATTCGTGACTCGCCCGCCGGAAAAAATCATCGACCGGGCAAAACTCGGCCTACCACCGGTGGAAGCTGCGGCGAAGGGAATTTATGCGTTCCGGCGCGCCGATCTCGACAAGACGGATTATCACGGCACTGTGGTGTTGCAGGGAAATGGCGTGGCCTCAGAATTCGTCAATTATGTTCTCCCAAGGCTTGATGAAGCCGGTATCAATATGAATGTTTATTACATCACCAGCGTCGAGCTTTTCAACAAGCTCTCTGCCGAAGAACAGGAACAGATATTCCCCTCCGAGCTCACTACTGAAGCGATAGGAATAACCGATTTCACCCTGCCGACCTTGTATAGATGGCTTCGATCAAATGAGGGGTTGGAGCGTAGCTTGCACTCATTCAAGGAAGGCAGTTATCTTGGCAGCGGGCAAGCACATAAGGTTCTTCAGGAGGCGGGGATTGACGGCAAAGCGCAACTCGCTGCTGTTCTCAAGTATGCAGAAAAGATCGCCAGGAAAGCGGTGAAAATACCGGCTGCACCGGAATCCGTCGCAGAGTATCGGCAGCCGCCGGTAACGGTGAAAAAAGTCGATCTTGTCTGCGAAAGCTGCGGAACCGTTGTCGATCCGGTGCTCTTTTTTGATGGTCAGCCTCTGCCGGATGATGAGAACTGCCTGGAATGCGATTTTCGTAACCAGCAGAATTGTTCGTATTGCCAGGCATACTGGATCAAGCAAAACCCGGCGTTTCATTTTTATTGCAACACGTGCGCGAATAATTGATCTGCTAAACCATCCGCCTGACGATCTCCTCAGCCATTTCATCGGTTCCACACATAGAATCCGGCTTGAGATCGGGGGTCACTTTTTTGCGCTGATGTTGTCTGGCATAGTCGAACGCAAACCGGATGATTTTTTCCGAGCCGACTTTTGTGATCAAAGCAATGCTCTCAGCCGCAACCTTTTTGCCCTCAACCATAATGTCGTGCTCGAGGCCAGAATACAATCCTTCAGTGTTTTCCCTGATCGTGATGAGATTGACATTTTTAAAGGGCGTTTTTGTACCCTCAAAAGAAATTGCCGGACGCACATTGGCGTAGAGATTGAATTCCTGACGCAGCGCGACATTGACGCTGCGAAAGCCGCCGCCGATTGGTGTGGTGAGCGGGCCTTTAAAGGCTATTCGGGTTTTATGGATTGAATCGAGTGTTTCTTTCGGAATGGGCGTTTGATAAGCCTCATAAGCAGCCATACCGGCGATTTGCCTGTCCCATTCGAACCGGACGCCCGTCGCTTCCAGGACATGCACGGCAGCTTCCATGATAGACGGGCCAATGCCGTCCCCGGGTATCAGTGTGACTTTATGCATTGGATTTATCCTCGTTTCTATTTGTTTTAAAATCTAAAATTACACTATTTTCGAATTAGCGCAAGGAGAAAAAATCAAGCAGAATTTGTTCTGGGCATTTTTCTATAACGTGGTGATGATTCCGGTCGCCATGATCGGCTTGCTGCACCCGGCACTTGCCGAAGCAGCGATGGCCATGAGCTCTATCAACGTTGTCACCAACTCGCTGCGACTGCGGAAATTATCCCTTAACTTTCCACATTAACTCTCATGACACTCAGGGTAACAGATCAGTCGTTACCACTCCTGTGAAATTGCGCTTGACTTTTAAGTTTTAGAATTGCATTATCCTGGAGCACTTCCCTACACAATATCATGGCCGGATTCTTACCTATCAAGCGTTTGAACTGGGTTGGAAATTATAGGGGGTAAAAAAAATTAATTGCCTGTTCATTTTTTCGAGAGTAGACATACAAAAAACGGTGTCCAATAATAGGAACTTCCATAAACGGTCTCCACCGAAGAAAGTGCCTAATAATAGACTTTTTGTTACTAATACTGGACACCTTTTTGCCGTTATTTGGCAGCACAATATAGTTGTTTTTATGATAAAAGTTCAGCAAACTTCCATTGGAGATAAATGAAATGGCATTTAGCATAATCATTATATTAGCAACGATATTATTTTTTCTTTTTAATTTCGGTGCGATTCTGATAACTTGGTATATGTTCTTTTCTGATATGAACATAGATGGCAAATTAAAAATTGGCATCAAGAATAAAATAAAGACCTTTATTGGACTATTGAGATCATTAAGAAAAAGAACATATATTATTGCTTTGCTAATCGTTTCGGCATTTATTGGCCTTGATGGTTTTATTGCTTATAAGGTTATTAAGCCTTACAGTGTTAGTCATATGGCAGATATTCTCGTCTTGGGTAAATTACACCGAAATGTTGATGACTTACTAAACAATATATCACGCGAAATACAAAATTTTGGCAACATCACTCAGATTTTAATGTTAGCTATAAAATAAATAAAGAAAGAATGCCAAATCTTGAGAATGTTATAATTGACAATGCATTTCAAATAATTGTCTATGCTCAGCGAAATAATATATCAACTGATCCAGAAGTTAAAAGGCTGATTTGACTCGTTGATGACGTAAAAGAATTGCGGCAACAAATCGAGGAAATTGAAAGCTCTTTAGAAAACCCTCACAGTGTTGAAAAAGGCGATACACATTGGTCTGTTTGCTATGAATATTTAACGGAACAAAAAGGCCTCTCCAATGAAAAAGCGAGTAATTTATTAAGTAGAACTTCACTCGTTGAACAAATTGTTCCAGGCTTTTATATATTCAATCTTTATTACAATAGTGTTTTTTTGACAACAATAACACAAGGCGAAGCAAGCATATCTCC
>JBHHWX010000441.1:0-5256 GCA_046756745.1 bacterium
TCAGAACGGATAGTTAAGAAGACATCTTCACCAGGGTCTGCTAATATCGTGGAAAGCTCGGTTAAATCTCGTACTTCGCGGCCCAAAGCGTCGACTTCGACATATTTGACCCCTGGCTTGCCCCTTAATATTTTTTCGTACTGAAGTTCTAATCCCTTTTTCCCGATCAGGTCACCCTGTCTGTAGCCAGACTTCTTCCAATGAACCAGCTCCTGTGATGTGATCTCACCGAGATAACCGAAAATATGAGGAGCGCGGATACCGCTGGGATAAAATCGTTTTGACTCAATTTTATAAAAAACTCCGGGCAGCTCCAATCGATGCTCTTCAAGATCGCTTAGAACGGTAAAATCAATATGTCTTCTGACTTTGACAGGTGTAAAATTCCCAATTCGTTCTTTTGCGATTTTTTTCTTTATCTGTGAAACCGGCTGATCGAGAATGGATGAAAGCAATTTAAGGGTCGTGTCAGATCGTAAGACTTCATAAGGGACAACAAAAACCGAATAGGAAGGCCGGTTATCCACAAGGATTTCTCCGTTTTGGTCATAAACCAGTCCCCGTGGTGGTTCAATTGAGAGTTCACGAATTCGATTTCTTTCCGACTCATGCAAGTATTGCTCTCCATGATAGAGCTGTAACTGAACAAATCTTATCGTGAGGACGGCAAAGACGGCAACCGTAATGAGTTTATAAAAAACGTTGAGTTTTGACAGTCTATTGTTCATAAAATCACCTTGAAACGCCGAACAACCTTATCGCTTTGAGCCCCAAAGAGCTTTAGGCCATATTAAGTGAAGAATGATGACGAAGATCAGAGTATAACATGTCGAAGGCAAAACAACTTTGAACACGTTACGGAAAAACGTAACGGAAGTCCCCAAAGACAAAATAGTATTGTAAATAAAATCATGAATAAAAATGACAAAGAATAAGAATCCGACAATGCCTCCCAGCCTCCTTTCCAGACGCTCGCCGCCAATCCCGCTAAATAAGCAGCAACTGATTGACTTAATGATGATAATCCTACAAATTCCGTTCCAATTGAGTCAAATAAAAGCCCAACCACGAATGCACAGAGAATTCCCCGAACTCTGCCTTGCTGAAGCGAGAATGCAATCACAAGAATGAGGATAAAATCCGGAGTAATATCGTTTATGGAAAAAAGCGGGGCAATCGTTTTCTGAAGAACAATCGCAATTGCGAACAGGAAGGCGTAAAAGAGAATCGACATGGTTCCCTTCTAAGGGGCTTGCTCAGGTAAGTTTTTGATGACGAACACCTCTTCCAGCTTTGCAAAGTCCACAGCGGGTTCGATCAAAATATTCATGAACATGCTCAGCTCTTGTTCATTTTCCACTTTGATAATCCGGCCAATCTCCAGACCAGCCGGAAAAATTGTACTAAATCCGGACGTCACGACGACATCCTCAACGTCTACATCGGATCGTTTTGGTACTTCTGACAGGAAAACTCGGTTTCCTTCAGACCATTTGATGATCCCCATCACACGGCTACGCTGAACCATCGCGCTCACCCGAAAATTCCGGTCAAGAAGCAATTGTGCAGCCGAATGATGAACGCCGACATCCAGCAGTTTTCCAACCAGCCCTTGTGCTGTAACGATAGCCATGTTTTTATGTAAGCTATCGTCTTTTCCGGCGGCTAAGATTATCGTATTGATTAAACCATTATTTTCTTTGCCGATGACCTTCGCCGGAATCAATTCTAAATGACTTTCAGATTTGAAACCCAGTAACTCTCTCAACCGTAGGTTCTCTAAAAATGCTTCATTGAGGCGGCTGTTTTCCAACATCAAGCTGGCATTCTCCAAACGGAGTTTCTTGTTCTCATCATAAAGGTCGTACAGATCGTTAAAAGCAGCTACCTTGGACAAGAAAAAACCAAATCCATCCAATGACAAGGCACGCAATGCTTGAATTTGTTGATTCTCGTTTGAGAACAACAGAATCAAAGAGAAGACCAACGCCAGCAGCAGTGAAAGCGCATCTTTTCTGCCGAAAAACCATTCATTGAGTCGAGGCATCTAATACTTTTTCGAAGTGCTTAATATCTTTTGATAGTTATTTAAATTATCGAAAATCTTACCTGTGCCCAAAACAACGCATAGGAGAGGATCGTCCGCAACAATTATCGGCAGATCAGTGGTCAGACGGAGGCGCTCATCTATTCCTTTCAGCATCGCGCCTCCTCCCGTTAAAACAATTCCACGATCTAAGATATCAGATGCGAGCTCAGGGGGAGTTCTTTCCAAACAGAGCTTGACAGCATCAACGATGTAACCTACGGGTTCTTTGAGAGCTTCTTGAATCTCTTTTGAATGCACTTTAACCGTTTTGGGAATTCCATCCACCAAATTCCGCCCCTTCACCATTTTGACTTCATCGGATTCGTAAGGTTCGGCCGAACCCATCGTAATTTTAATCGCCTCGGCCGTGTTCTCTCCTATCAACAGGTTGTAGGCTTTTTTTAAATATTGAATGACGGCTTCATTCATCTCGTCGCCGCCGATGCGGATAGAGATGTCTGTGACAATCCCGGAGAGAGAGATGACAGCGATTTCTGTCGTGCCGCCGCCAATGTCGATAACCATGCTCCCGACTGGCTCCTCAATGGGTAGATTCACTCCAATCGCGGCCGCCATGGGCTCTTGAATTAAGTAAACTTCGCGGCCGCCGGCATGCTCAGCCGAATCGCGAACCGCCCGTCGCTCAACCTCCGTAATTCCTGAAGGAATACACACAGCTATTCGTGGCCTTAAAAACCGATTCGTCTGGACTTTCTTGATGAAGTAACGGATCATTTTTTCAGCCAAATCAAAGTCTGCGATAACGCCATCTTTCAAAGGCCGAACGGTGATGAGATCCCCGGGAGTTCTTCCCATCATGGTCTTTGCATCATTGCCGTAAGCCAAAATCTCTTGCGTGCTTTTTTGAATCGCAACAATTGAAGGCTCATTGATCAAAATTCCGCGCCCCTGCACATAAACCAGTGTGTTCGCGGTTCCTAAATCAATAGCAATATCATTAGAAAAAAACTTGCTCCAAAAAGGTTCTGAATTTTTATTGTTCATGAACGATCCCTGTCAAATTATAGACAATGTGAGAATTAGTGTCGAAAATGTCGTACCCCTGTAAAAACCATCGCCATATTTTGTTCATCTGCCGCTGCAATAACCTCCTGATCGCGGATTGAACCGCCGGGTTGAATAATGGCGGTTGCCCCGGCCTCGGCAGCAACGTCAACCGCATCCCGGAATGGGAAAAAGGCATCAGAGGCCAGCGCGCTTCCCGCGAGAGAGAGTCCGTGAAAATGAGCTTTCGCAATCGCAAACTTTGAGGAATCCACCCGGGACATTTGGCCGGCTCCAATTCCCAAGGTGTGGTCTTTTGCAGTGAAAACAATGGCATTGGATTTCACCCATTTAGCCACTCGCCAGCCGAATTTCATCGCGGTCCATTCATCGTCAGTAGGCACTCGTTTTGAAACCACTTCTAATTTTATATCGCGTAGATTAAATAAATCTTGATCTTGCAGCAAAAGTCCGCCTTGCACCCGTTTGAAATCCCAGCCTGCCTCCTGTTTCCGTGTGCATTCTGCACACTTCAGCAACCGCACATTTTTTTTACTTTTTAACAGTTGCAAGGCTTCGGGCTCGAATCCCGGTGCGATCACCGCTTCAGTAAAAACCTCGTGAATGGCTTTTGCCGCAGCCACATCGATGACTCGATTTGAACCGACAATACCGCCAAACGCAGAAACAGGATCGGTCGCCTTGGCATTTAAGTAGGCTGTCAGACCGTTCGCACCTATCGCTATGCCACACGGGTTGGTATGCTTGACAATGACCGTGCACGGCTCTTCAAACTCTTGCACCAACCCTAACGCGGCGTCCAGATCGAGCATGTTGTTAAATGAAAGCTCCTTGCCGTGGAGCTGTTCTATTTTCAGCAAACCATGCTCGATTTGAGCGCGTTCGCGGTAAAAAGCTGCGCGTTGATGCGGATTCTCCCCATAGCGCAAGTCTTGAACTTTTTCGTACTGCATAGTGAGATTATCCGGGAAAACGGATTCGGGCGATTCATCGCGCGCCAAAAACGTATGAATTGCGGAGTCGTAGGCTGCAGTCCGTCTAAAAGCTTCCGCGGCTAATTTCTTACTCTTTTCCGAAGTGACGTGACCGTTGTTTTGTTGTATTTCTGCCATCACTTCCGCATACTGATCCGGTGAGGTGACGACCGCGACGTGAAGGTAGTTTTTGGCCGCCGCCCGGATCATACCGGGACCGCCGATATCGATATTCTCCAAGGCTTCTGAAATCGAGATATCCTTTTTTGCGATGGTTTCTTGAAATGGATAGAGATTGACCACGACTAAGTCGAGCAATTCGATCCCGTGTGTTTCGATTTCTTTGATGTGCGCCGGCCGGTCGCGCAACGCCAATAATCCGCCGTAAATTTTCGGATGAAGCGTCTTGACCCGGCCATCGAGAATCTCCGGGAAGCCGGTTATTTCGGAAATCATACGGATACGAATGCCGTTTTCCTGCAACTGTTTCGCCGTTCCGCCGGTAGAGATGATTTCTACTCCGTATCCTTCGAGGACATGCGCAAAATCGACGATGCCGGTTTTGTCAAATACGCTGATGAGCGCCCGTTTGATTTTGGGCATCCTAGCTCCATGAATTCTCACGTAAATGTTTAGTTAATTCTACAATATTAACCTGAAAAACCGCTACACAAAAAATTAAATAATGCTCAAGACTATCAATTTTACTACAGGGAGTATCTTTGAAATTTTGGTCGATGTAGAACGTCATTCATTTCCTCAAACTTTTTTCTTGGCATTATATCGCTGCGTTCTTAGTTCAATTGATTAAGGTCGATTGAAGAACTTACGCTCAGAAACTTCTCCAATGATTGATTCTACGGTTTCTGCAAAGTAATGAATATTTTGATAATTTGCAAGATTTCTCCCCTCTCGTTTATGCAAAGCGCACGGCGGGTTCAGTCGGACTGCACGCGCTTGTGATGGCTTCGAACTTGACCCGCAGCACATCCGCCTGCTGCCTGGGCCAACCTTGCCGGCCAGTTCCCCGTTAAGCAACAAGCCAGAACAGCACATGCCTCGCTTCACCGCTTCGCGATGCGACCAAAATGAACCCAGTAATCAAAATGGCTATTTTGATGAAGGTCATTTCCCCATCCCCGATGTAATTTAAAAGGTAAGCAGTGC
>JBHHWX010000442.1:0-5254 GCA_046756745.1 bacterium
GCACTGCCCGTCATTCGCTTCTGTGCAGCACTTCTCACAGAATCTTGAACAAGATAGTAGAAAATGAACCTCTCATTCGTCATTTTAGTAAGTCGCGATACATGGAACTCTGTAGACCCAAATCCAATTCCGTTAACTAGCTCCTTAGCAACCGCAATCTTCCCATTCTCCATACAAGGCGTTATCTTTGCAAAAACAATATCACGATCTATGAATGAGGTGTATCTCTTCCGTACCTCTGATATCTTTCGTGTTTCAACAAGATGAAGCACGCCGGTTTTCTCTTCAACCGCTTTCATTGGAATAAAAGAGACAACAAGGTTTTCATCAAGATCAATGGTTGGAAGCGGTGGATTTATGTCTGCGATACCGGCGTGTTTAACCAAAATCCAGGTCTCGGGAAATTTTTTGTCCTCCTTCAGCTTCATCCTAGATTCGAAACCTCCGCAAGGTTATTGTTATGCAAGAATCATCTCCGGCATTTCGTCCCAGGTCCTTCCATCGAGCATCCGGCCAGCTTTCTTTTTGCTCGTGCCGCCCCACTGTTTGAAGAAGAAGGGCACATCAGCCTGCAGGCACTGTTCTTTGATGTCTGTCACCCATTCAGGCTGCATGGGACGTGGCCTACGTCCACTCTCGCCGCCGACTATTACCCAGTCAATTCCGGTCAGGTTCAGTTCCGGCAATGGACCAATGAGCGGCTCGCAAGAGAGAAATTTCACGCGGGCATGGGTACGACGCAGCAGGTCAATCCGTTTTCTCACCTGGTCATTTTCGACAGACACACCCATCCAGATGTTATGCGACCAGTCGAGCCAGCCTTCTTTGTCGTAATGGAGCAGGACATCCGCCCGTTTGGTCAGCACCTGAAACACATGCTGGGGATTATCACGCATGACTTTGAACACGTCCTGAATGAAGGCAATGGGCACATCTTTGTGAAACAGGTCGCTCATGGAGTTGACGAATACGACACGAGATTTTTTCCAGCGGTATGGTTCCTCGATGGCATCTGTATGCAAAGTGAGCTCAAAGCCGTTTCGGTATTTGTCAACACCCATCGCCTGCAAACGCCGGGCAAAGATCTCGGCATAGCAGTACTTGCAACCCGCCGATACTTTTGTGCAGCCCGTGACAGGATTCCAGGTCATCTCTGTCCATTCGATACTTGATTGGGCCATGGCTCCTCCCTCCGGCCTATATTTTGCTTCTAATTTTTTTGAATGATATGATTTGCGATTTGGAGCGCCTTGTCCTTGTTTGACGCAAACACAAAATGGAATAGCGGCGACCCCTTGCGATTATCCAGACGCAGGGGCTTTCGGGTCACGTACTTCCAGACTTCTTCAAGTCGTGAAATGTACAAGGCTGCGATTTTGTTAATTGGGTCAAGGACTTTCCTGACTTCTTGTGAGTCCGCCGTGAACAACTGCTGTTGGCCGGTCTTGAGGTAAAACCGGTTTCTTATTTCTTCTTCCGTCAACCCGAAAAAGCTCTCCAGGCGCTTGATGGCTCTCAATTCGCCTTTCCGATCCAGGAGACGGTTGACAATTACGGCGGTTGGCAAAAGAATCCAGATATCGGATCGTGTCCCCCTGAGAGACGCGATCGATTCCCAACTAACTTGCATGCCAAAGGGGTCAAGAAAAATAAGAGCGGCATACTTTTTTGTTTGCAGCGCTTTGCTTAGCTTCAATAATTCTTTGTTGCAGTCTTCAGATCTGAAGCTCAACTTTTTGCCCGTCGCCTCAGGGATTTGTCTCAGTTTTGATTTCAGTTGTTCAAGGTTCTTCCTGCTTTTCTCAATGAAGTAGTAGAAGTCAAAAATGGACGGTGCGGTCATTCGGACAACCCGTTCGGCTGCGCCACGGTACATCAGTTCTTCATCTTTAGTAATCTCAAAGTTTTCGATATCGAGACTTTCTTTGCTTTTTCTTGATCCGGTCCCGGCAAAGCCGTCGAAGTAGATTGTTTTCCAGTATTTCCGCTTTTTCATTATTTTTAGGTAAGCCCGGACATAACCTTCAAATGCATTCAGTTTTATCTCCGTCCACGGACCTCCCCAGGGCTTTTCAGGTTCTTTAACTCGCCACAAAACCTTGCGAAGGTTCGAAACCTTCGCAAGGTTCGGTCTGTCAAGCTGCCAGCGCTTCATTCAGTTCCTCAATTATTCCATCCATCTCATCGCCAAACAACTGGTACATCCTGCCGACCCCTCCTTTGGCATCGAATGGAGCGTAATCCAAATCATCCCGGCTCAGGTGAACGGAACTGACGACGTGGTCTTTGATCATGCGCAGCCACGCCATCTGTTCCTCATTAAACTTGAGCGCACCGGCCTGTTTTTCAAACACCCATTTTTGAAAGTTGCGGTTCACCGTGTTTTCATAACACGTCAGCACCGGGTCGATGCCCGTCACTCGCCGAATCAATGACACCAGAGCGGTCAGCTCGCTTTTTGGAGATTTGCCATTCACTTCTTCGAGCTGTTCGTATGCCTGCCAGACGTACAGCGGCGCGAGATTAGGCCGCTCGCGTTTCAGGATGTCCAGCACCTCTTTGATCATTTTGTATGTCAATTCCCGACGACGGTACGGTTGACTGTAGAAAATCCGCAGCGCCGTGATTTCATCTTTGTGTGTCTCGATAAATTCACCAAAAGACCGAACCGTGTCCTCAGCTTTTTCCCGCGCCTGTTTACCCCAGCCCGCGAATTGAACCTTGTCAATGTTCACAGCATCGATAATTTGCTCGTAGCTTTTGCGCACATTTTCGATGTAGGTGTTCAGCTCTCCGTGAAAGGTACTTGCCGCTTGCGCGATCAATCGTTCTTGGGCTTCCTGCTTCTGCGACTTGTTGGGCAATTTGGTGTCCGACAAATCGAATTGTCTTCTCGCTTCGTCCTCGATGATATCCGGATTGAAGGCGTCCAGCAGCTCGTGCACCACCTGGTTAATGCTCTTACTGTCAGCAAGGTCGGAAAATTTTTCACGCTCAGCCATGGTGATCTGTTTTTCCAGGCGGCTCAAGCGGCCCGCGAGTGAGGTAAAGGTGTCCTCATCCTTCGCGCCCATGAGTACACTGTAAAGCAAATCCTTCAGCGGTACCGTTTTCTTACGTTCCAGGGGACGGCTGTCGCTTTTGTCCGATTTCGTTACCCCGACACTATCCACAATCACAAAGTGTGTTTTGTTGGAAGCAGCGGACGGAGTCACCTTGCGCAATTCATCATGCGCTAAAATACGAGTACCGCGTCCTTTCATCTGCTCGAAGTAGATCCTCGACTTCACGTCTCGCATGAACAACAGACATTCGAGCGGTTTAACGTCGGTGCCGGTGGCAATCATGTCTACGGTTACGGCGATGCGCGGATAGTAATCGTTACGAAAGGAAGCCAAAAGCGATTTCGGATCTTCAGGTGATTGATACGTTACTTTCTTACAGAATTCGTTGCCCTCCGCAAACTCTTCGCGCACGATCTGGATGATGTCGTCGGCATGGCTGTCGGTTTTGGCAAAGATAAGGGTTTTGGGTACTTCTTTGCGACTGGGAAAGATTTCTGGCAGTTTCTGACGAAATGTTCGAATAACGTTACGGATTTGACTGGGGTTCACCACGTCGCGGTCGAGGTCTTTGCCAGAGTAAACCACGTCTTCGTCGAGCTGCTCCCAGCGCTTTTTTCGGGTCAATCGGTTGCGTTTGTCCACAAATTCCTTGGCGACGATGCGACTGCCTTTTTTGGTGATTTCGGTTTCGATGGTGTAAACTTCATAGCCAACGTTCACGCCATCTGCTACGGCACGGTCATGCGAGTACTCGCTCACGACATTCTCGTTGAAAAAACCGAAGGTGCGTTTGTCCGGCGTGGCGGTCAGGCCGATGAGAAAAGCATCGAAATAATCCAGCACCTGCTTCCAGAGATTGTAAATCGAGCGGTGGCACTCATCGATGATGATGAAATCGAAAAACTCAGGTGGTACTTTGGGGTTGTATTCTACCTCACGTGGCTTGCCCGTGAGTTTGTGTTCATACGGACTTTCTTCTTCGGCAGCTTCATCCAGCTCTTCGCCCCTGAGAATCGAGTACATTCTTTGAATGGTTGAGATACAAACCTGATTGTCCCCGGCGATATGGCTGGATGAGAGCCGCTGCACATTGTAAAGCTCGGTGAACTTGCGATTGTCATCACTTGGCGTGAAACCGATGAACTCTTGCTCAGCTTGTTGACCAAGATTCTTGGTATCAACGAGGAAAAGGATACGCTTTGCGTCAACAAATTTCAGCAGCCGGTACATAAATGTGATGGCGGTGAAGGTCTTGCCGCTGCCAGTGGCCATTTGGATGAGCGCCCGCGGTCGGTTGTTCTTGAATGACTGTTCGAGATTATTGATGGCAATGACCTGGCAGCGCCGGAGTCCGTCGGTAGGCAGTTTCGGCAAGTCATGGAGTCGTGTGCGCAGGCTGCGCCCCTGCTTTAGCCATTCCTTCAGTGTCTCGGGACGATGAAATGCAAAAACCGGACGAGAGCGGGGCTTCGGATCGCGGTTGTCCGTGAAGCGGGTGAGGATTCCCGTGCTTTCATATACAAAGGGTAATGGCTTGTTGTCCGTGACCCACTTAAGTTTGCTTTTGGCATAGTTACCGGACTGGTCTTCCACGACCGTTAGACGGTGTCCTTCCTCTTCTTTCTTCGCTTCTATAACACCGACCGGCTGGCGCTCGATAAAAATAGCATAATCAGCATCACCGGCGTCTGTGGGATACTCGGTTACGGCGATGCCAAGCCCGGCACTGAAGTTGATTGCCTTTTTGTCCTGCACACGCCATCCCGCCGTCGTTAACATTTTGTCAATGTTGTCTCGTGCTTTTTGTTCAGGGTTTTGATACATAGCTGCTCATCAAAGTTGCTTCCAAAATATTCTTTATATTCATTGGTGTGATTTAAGGACAATTTTTACCCACATAACGCTAGTCCCTAACCGGCGAGCGGTTAAGGAGCAAAACTTTACTGAAACCACTCCCCTTTGAAAATCCCGCTACCGAAGCTCGTCCGGTTGAGGGCAATGTGTACGCCCGGCATGGGCATGAACTAATGGGGTGTAAGTCCCTTATAAGTGAACCCAGGTATCTATGTTTAAAGATACTGTAATTATTAGCGAAAAGCAACTGCAAAGCCTCGAGGCTTTGTGGAGAGGAAGCGCTCAGTCGAGAAGCGGCGCGGCGACAACCGCCGGCCTTGTAAATGTGAAAGAAC
>JBHHWX010000443.1:0-5211 GCA_046756745.1 bacterium
AAAACTATTAACATAGATGTCATTGCGAGGCGTTTTTTGCCGAAGCAATCTCATGCCGTGCTTAATAAGGAGATTGCTTCGCTGAGAAGCGCTCGCAAAGACAACAAAAATCAAGTTTTTGGTCAATCACGATATAGAAAAAATTTCGAACTTAGAAGTCGAAACATAATATTTTCAGGGAGGCTCAATGAACATCCAAAAAGTAGGCGTTATCGGTGCCGGTTTGATGGGGGCGGGTATCGCGCAGGTGTCGGCGGCAGCCGGTTATGAAACGTATGTACGTGACATTTCCAAAGAGCTCGTGGATAAGGGGTTGTCTAAAATTGAGGGCTTCCTCTCCAGGTCGGTTGACAAAGGAAAGTTGACGGCGGAACAAAAAGAAGTCACCTTAAAAAATCTCCACGGCACTACCGAATTGGACGACTTAAAGAATTGTGATTTGATCATCGAGGCGGTCACGGAAGATATTGAAGTCAAAAAGGAGCTGTTTGGCTATCTTGATAAAGTGTGCCAGCAGAACACCATTTTTGCCAGCAACACCTCGTCTTTGACCGTGACGGAAATGGCTGCTGCTACGGAACGACCAGATAAGTTTGTCGGGTTGCACTTTTTCAATCCCGTGCCTCTCATGAAGCTGGTAGAAGTGGTTCGGACCATCGATACCAGTCAAGAGACGTTTGATACGGCATTTGAATTTGCACAATCGCTCGGCAAAGAACCCATTACGTGCAAAGACAATTCCGGGTTCGTGGTGAATCTGTTGCTGGTTCCGTATCTCCTCGGGGCGATTCGTGCGGTCGAAAACAAAACTGCCTCCATTGAGGATATCGACAAGGCGATGGTGCTGGGTTGCGGGTATCCCATGGGTCCGTTGGCCTTGCTGGACTTTGTCGGAATCGACACGACGTACTACATTGCAAATATCATGTTTGATGAATACCGGGAGCCTTTTTACGCTCCCCCGCCGCTGCTGAAGAAAATGGTCTTTGCAGGCTATCATGGCCGAAAGACCGGCAAGGGTTTTTATGATTATTCGGGTGAAAAACCGGTGCCGAATGATCTGGGGCTATAAGATTATTCAATAAGTTTATGAAAAAGGATAATGAACGATCCAATAAAAATGGACAACAAACGCCGAAGCATTGAAGAATTTTGTAAAAGATGGAAAATTCAAGAGTTTTCTTTGTTTGGTTCTGTGCTTCGGGAAGATTTCGATATTAATAGCGATGTCGATGTATTAGTTACTTTAGATCCAAATTCAAGGTGTAGTTTGTTCGACATGGTCAAGATGAAAAGAGAACTCGAACAGGTTTTTGGTCGAGAAGTGGACTTACTTAGCCGTCGAGGCATTGAGGCCAGTAGTAACTATCTTCGTCGAAAGGCAATTCTATATTCTGCAAGGATTCTCTCTGCAGAGTGATAATCAATTTTTCTTCGACATTCTCATTCATGACTTAGTGCAATAGATCTGGCGATTATTTGGGACACGATAAATGCAACGATTATCGCGATTAAACATACAAAATGACAAGATTGTGGAATTTTGCCAACGCAATTATATTCGGAAACTATCGCTTTTCGGATCAATCTTACGAGATGATTTTGGACATACGAGCGATATAGATGTGTTGGTCGAATTTAAAGCCGGTAACATACCCGGCTTTATTCGTCTGGAAGGTATTGAGGATGAATTATCCAAAATCATTGGAGGGCGAAGAGTTGACATGAATACACCTAAATCTTTGAGTAAATATTTTCGTGATGAAGTGATGGCAAACTCAAAAGTTTTGTATGCAGAGGGATGATTTCATAAGAATCCGGCACATGCTTGAATGGGCGAAAATAAAATAAGCAGCGTTTCAAAAAAAGATACTCTGGAGAAGATAGGAGAGTTTTGGGACACTCATGACTTTACTGACTTTGACTCTGACGCACCTGATATTGAGTTCAATATTTCGTGTACTATCCCGATTGAATTAGAGCTGTTTTCTTTAGTAGAGAAGCAAGCCAGACTACGCGGTATAAAAGTAGAAACGTTGGTCAATCTTTGGTTACAGCAAAAGATAACAGAGCAGGCTCAGCCATCTTCGGTTGAGTGACAGGAGCGGTTGCTCAGACGAGCACTCTCTGCGAACTCCGCGCGAGTTTTTTTGCAAAAAAATGCAGAAGTTCAACGGTAATAATATAAATCGGAAAAATCATGCCCTACCAAAACCTCCTTTTCGAAACCAAAAACAAGATCGCCACCATTACCATTAACCGTCCGAAAGTTTTGAATGCCCTCAACGTGCGGACCATGCACGAGCTGCAAGAAGTGTTCACGAAACTCAAAGAGGATGACTCGGTTGGCGGGGTTATTCTTACCGGCGCCGGTGAAAAATCGTTTGTCGCCGGAGCGGATATCCTGGAGCTCGCCGCTCAAGATCCGGTGGGGGCGAAAGAATTCTCTGTGGCCAGCCAGGAAACTTTACACCTCATCGAACATTTCCCAAAACCCGTCATTGCCGCGGTCAATGGTTTTTGTTTAGGCGGAGGCTGCGAGCTGGCCATGGCTTGTCATATGCGGGTTGCCTCCGACAACGCGAAATTCGGGCAGCCGGAAGTGAGCCTGGGAATCATCTGTGGCAACGGCGGCAGCCAGCGCTTGCCTCGCCTGGTTGGTAAAGGACGGGCTTTGGAGCTTATCTTAACCGGAGAGATGATCGACGCTCAAGAAGCTTACCGAATCGGTTTGGCGAACAAAGTGACGAGCCAGGATGAGCTGACAGCGACGGCTGAGAGCATTCTCACAACGATCTTTACCAAAGGCCCGGTTGCCGTCAAGTTGAGCTTAGAGGCGGTGAATCATGGCCTGGAGATGACGTTGGAGGAGGGCATTCAACTCGAAGCGAATTTGTTTGGCCTGTGCTTTTCCACGCACGACATGAAAGAGGGTACCCGGGCTTTCATTGAAAAACGCAAACCGAATTTTAAGGGTAAATAGAATAGTGATTGATGGAAAACTCGAAAAATGCGCGATTTAAAAACCTCTTAGCGAAGGCGTCCCCGCCGAGCGGACTCTCTCAAATTTGTGCTTGAAAGCCCGCGGCCAGGAGGCCTTCAGTCAAGTGAGTGTGTAGTACGGATTCCAAATATTCATCTTTGACTTGTGGGTTATACCGAAAGGAAAATGCATGGAGAATTTAAAAGAAAACGATCTCATCTACGATTGGAACCTGCATCAAAAAAGCGGTTTTCAACCGGCAGAACCTATCCAGTTTGACGATGAAACGCTGCGCGACGGCCTGCAAGGTCCGTCGGTTATGGATCCCCCTATCGAGAGAAAAATCGAGATCCTGCATTTAATGGATTCTCTCGGCATCAGTACGTCGGCGTTGGGCTTACCGGGAGCGGGGCCGCGCGCTGTGGCCGACGTCAAACGTTTGGCAAAGGAAATCGTGGACAGCAAGCTGAAAATCCGGGCAAATTGCGCTTCCCGGACCTTGGAAGCCGATATTCGACCGATCATCGACATTTCGCAAGCTGTCGGCCTGTCCATCGAGGCGTGTACCTTTATCGGCTCCAGTCCAATACGGCAATATTCAGAAGGTTGGGATATCGATTTTTTGCTGCGTCAAACCGAAAAAGCGGTTAAATTTGCGGCCGGCCACGATTTGCCGGTGATGTTTGTCACCGAAGACACGGTACGCGCTCATCCGGATGATATCCGCAAACTCTATACAGCGGCCATAAATTGCGGGGCGAACCGAATCTGTGTCTGCGATACCGTCGGTCACATCACTCCTGTTGGAGTTAAGAATTTAGTGACTTATGTTGCTGAAATTGTTCGCGAGACCGGAGAAGCCGTTGGCATCGACTGGCACGGCCATCGCGACCGGGGATTTGACCTTGCGAATACTTTTGCCGCTATCGAGGCCGGCGCCACCCGCGTACACGGTTGTGCGCTCGGTGTGGGCGAGCGAGTCGGCAACACACCGATGGACCTCATTTTGGCCAATTGCAAACTGATGGGGTGGCTCGACCGGGATTTAACCTCACTAAGAGAGTACTGTCAAAAAGTTGCCGATGCTCTCGGCGTGACGATTCCGAAAAATTATCCCATTGTTGGGGAGGATGCTTTTCGCACCGGAACCGGCGTTCATGCTGCGGCCATCATCAAAGCGGAAAATAAGGGACAGGCATGGCTGGCTGACCGGGTTTACTCAGGCGTTCCGGCTGATTGGTTTGGCAGCGAGCAGACGATTCAGGTAGGCCCCATGAGCGGAGAGTCGAATGTGATTTATTGGTTAAAGAAAAGAAATATAGAACCGAAAAAGAAATGGATAACCGCTATTTTCGAAAAAGCGAAATCATCGAATCGTATTTTGAGGGATGAAGAGATTCTTGAAATTATCAAATCCCTCTGAATTTTCGAAAGCTCAGCATGACGTTGCATACGCCGGAACGACGCAGCCAAAAAGATCGCAGAGCCAGACATACCTCGCCTCTTTCTCTTTCCAGTTTTTTCGGATCCCGAATTCGCTATCGCCGACAGGAAGACCGTGATAAATATTACTATGTCGATCGTTACAGCCTCGCCTCCATTCTTGTCGTTTTGGTGACCATCATTTTATCTGCCTTCGATGCCACTTTTACATTGAAACTGGTAAGCAGAGGCGCTCAAGAGGCCAACCCGGTCATGGATTTTTTCCTCCACTACGGACCCGTCCCTTTTATGATCGCAAAATCGGTGTTAACCGGTTTCGGCTTGATCTGGTTTTTGGTTCATAAAAATTATACGCTTATCGGGAAGACGGTGAAAGTGCGCCACCTGCTTTTAGGGGCATTGCTGATATATGTCGTTTTGATTTCTTACGAGCTCTATCTGCTTGTCATAACCGGTTAAATTGCACACACTAAGCGGGTGTGCAAAATTAAGTTGGCAATTTTATCTGGCAAAGGTAACATCGTTCCTTAACCCAGAGATACAAAGTTCGCAGAGTGTCGCAGAGGATTTTCATTTTGTATAAAGAATTAAAGAATAATTCATCGCGCTGCAAAAAGCGGGCAATGATCCGACACCGTTTGTAACGGTGTCTTTGTAAGTCCAAGTTAATCAAAGGATAAATGACTTAGTCAAAACACGGTCACAGACCGTGTTGGATCATTTCTGGACCTTTCTGGACCTTTATTTGCAGTTTACTCTATCATTTGCTTTTTATTTCTCTGCGT
>JBHHWX010000444.1:0-5203 GCA_046756745.1 bacterium
CGCCGAGCCAAGAAGGAATTCACCCTCGGCCAGGAGGCCTTCGGGAAGAGATGATCGTTTTCGTTCAGACTAATTAGTCGAACAAGTTTTTCAAAGAGGATTTAGCATGCTTTTAAGAAAAGTGTTTTTTTCAGTGATTTTATTCAGTGTTTTTGTCTTTGTGTCTTGTAGCTCCAGTAGCAGCGACATTACAGGTGGCAGTAACAACAATAATAATGTTGCTTGGAATATACCTGCAAGCGAAGTTGTCTCAGGCGGTGTGGGTAAGGATGGGATACCGTCACTCTTCAACCCTAAAACAATTTCTGCTAATCAAGCCAGTTTCTTGCGCGACCAAGACCTAGTTGTTGGCATCGTGGTTGACGGCCAGGCCAGGGCTTATCCCCACACTATTTTGGATTGGCACGAAGTTGTCAACGAGGACTTTGGTAATGATCATTTACTGACCGTGAGTTACTGCCCACTGACGGGTACGGCAATCGTGTTTAAAGGCAATAATGCTGGACGCAAATTGACCTTTGGCGTGTCCGGTTTGCTTTTTAATAATAATCTGATCATGTTTGACCGGCAGACAAACAGCCATTGGCCGCAAATGCGTTTACAGAGCGATGAAGGAACTTTAAGAAATGCAAAGCAAATCGTTTTGAATTCAATTGAAACTTCCTGGGGTTCCTGGAAGAAATTATTTCCGAATACAGTCATTCTTTCGACAGATACGGGTTTTAACCGGCCCTATGGCCGCCCGGGATCGGCCTATCCCGGTTATAATGTTTTAAACTCCAGGCCGCTTTTCCCTATCAGTTTTACAGATTCCCGTTTGCCGAACAAGCAGCGCGTTCATGGAGTTATCTATGGCGAAGACGCGGATAGTTTTACAACCAAAGTTTATCCGATCCGGTTAAGTCAATCAACCCGGCTTATCCATGATGTTGTCAGCGCCAACCCGCTTTTGATCATCGACAGTGGCGAAAACAACTTTGTGGTCTCCTATTTAAGAGAGGTTGACGGCACAACCTTGACATTTGATCTTTCCGGAAGTTTGCCGGATCTGCCGTTTACTTTTAAGGATAATGAGACCGGCTCGACCTGGAATGTTCTTGGAGAAGCCATCGCCGGACCTTTGGCCGGGACCCAATTGCAACGACCGGTTTCTTATAATGCTTTTTGGTTTGCTTGGGGAGTTTTTTTCCGCAACGCAGAGATTTATAACAACTGAAAGGTGCGCTTATTTGTGAAAAGCGATGCCACCGCCAAAGATGGTAGCATGCGAGGTATTACGCCCGGCAAGCGTTTGCTCGAATTCAAAGGAAAGATCGAATTTCGAAGTCATGTGATAAATAAGCTGGGCGTTAACCTTGACAAAATCTTCCACGGAGCCGGTGCCGATAAAATTAACCACCTGGCCATCGACAATTCTGAAATCGTTTTGACCCTCCTTTTCCGTAATACTCCTCACACCTTGCACACGACCGATGAGTACGTAATCCTTCGTTAAGTCGACGCCGATCTCAAACGCAAACGGAATTTCATCGACCGGCTCGCCTCCACGGCCTCGATATCCTGCATCAATAGTGACGTATCCGTTGTAATTGAAGAGGGAACGACCGAGTTGTAAACGAAATTCTATATCTGTTTGTCCGTCGCCGATAGGGGGCGCAGAGTCTAACGCTTCTTCGTCCGTTTCGTATCCAAGAGCGATTTTGAGACCGCTTTGAATTGAGACAATCCAGTCGGTTTGAGATAATCGATAGCGCAAGCCCCAAAAAACATCACCGAACCCAGTAGAGGTGTTCCCACAATCTTCTATGGCGCATGAGAAACTTATTCTTTTGAATGGAAGACTTGCGATGAAGGTTAAGTCGTCAAAGATTCCGTATTCGAGATAGGAATAAACGCTCACATCCAGGACCCGGCCGTTATCTGAAAGAGTTTCTCGATTTCCATTCAGCCGATATTGAGAGGTGGATTCGAAACGTAATAAACCGAATTTGCTATAGAAGTGACCCTTTTTTTGCGTCCAAGCGCCGGCATCACTTCTTGAGCTATTGAGTAAAATCGCGAGGTGGAGAAAGAGATATGCCGATAGCCTGGGGCCGATTATTGCTTTGTTGAACATGGTTTGCTTTTCCGATTTAATAAATAAGGCGTGTTCACTTCTTTCTATAAACAACGGAATGTCATAATTACTTCCATCCTTGACAATATATCGAAATTTCAATATCTTAGCTGTTATGTTTCGAAAAGTAAAGATAATTGCGAATCCGGCTGCAGGTAACCGCAAAGGACACAAAAATATATTCAACCAGGTGGTTGAGTTTTTTTCACAAAATAGCCATCAATGCACGCTTGAAACGACTTTGAAGAGGGGAGACGCGCATGCGTACGCCCAAAGTGCCGTTGAAAAGAATGTCGATGTCGTTGTGGTCGTTGGCGGTGACGGAACCATAAATGAAGCCGGATCTGCGCTTATAAACAGTGAGACCGTGATGGGGATCGTTCCGAGCGGTTCCGGCAACGGCTTAGCACGAACCCTTCGCTTACCTCTGGGGCCGGAAGAAGCGTGCAAGATAATGACGCCCGATAATATCATCAAAATGGACGTTGGAAAAGCAAACGAACGCTATTTTTTTTCGGTGGTCGGTTTTGGCTTTGATGCCCAGGTCGGGAAATGCTTTGATAGTTTTGGGCGGCGAGGACCGCTTCCCTATTTTTATTTAAGTGCAAGAGAATATCTTACTTATAAACCGGAGAGAGTCGTGCTTGAATTTAATGACACATCGATGCAGATCGCGCCTTTCATCGTTGCGGCGGCAAATGGACAACAGTACGGCAATAATGCTGTCATCGCGCCTCAGGCAAAAGTGGACGATGGTTTACTCGATCTGTGCATCGTACACCAGGCATCCTTTCTTAATCTCTTTGAAGCGCTCCCAAAATTATTCAGAGGAAAATTTGAAGAATATTCGGGTGCGGATTTCTACAAAACTCAACGACTGTGTGTTGAGCGTGCCGCCGCTGGTTACATTAACCTCGATGGTGAAGCGGTTCTCGAAGAAGCCATTGTTGACATTACAGTTCTACCGAACTCTCTTTCTATTTTCGCACCATCGACGACTTCGGGAGCAACTGAATGAACGCGCTTATTGTCTTCGTAAAATATCCGGAACCCGGAAAAGTGAAAACACGACTCGGCGCTGAAATCGGATTGGAATGTGCAGCAGAGTTATACGAATTATTCATGCGAAGGACTTTTGAGTTGTGTCAAATAGCCGGGGCTGATAAAGTCTACGTAGCCTATGAACCGAAAGAATGTCAAGACCAGTTTGCGGCTTTGATTCCCGAGGAGTTCGAACAATTTTCCCAAGAGGGAGACTCTCTTGGAGAAAGACTGCAGAACGCGTTTCAGCTCGTTTTCAATAAAAATGTCGATAAAGTTATGGCCCTGGGCAGCGATAGCCCAACCTTGCCTGTCAATTTGGTCAAGAGCGCATTTGATAGACTGGATTCGGTAGATTTGGTCCTCGGTCCCGCTGAAGATGGAGGCTACTATTTAATTGGATGTAAAGCGCCGCATCCTTCTCTTTTTCAAAATATTCACTGGAGCTCAAGCTCTGTACTGCAGTCGACTTTGAGAAGAGCGCAGCGTTTGAACCTTTCGTATTGTCTGCTGCCGGAATGGTATGATGTCGATGACAGAATCAGTTTAAGACGAGCGATACAGGATGACGAAAGCGGAAGGATAGGCTTGTGTTTTTCCCGACATTCTGAAAGGTCTTCTGATTAAGTATGATTTTAGCAGCCCACACGCCAAATTACTTACCCGACTTATCCTTTTTCTACAAAATGAGCCAGGCGGATGTTTTTGTTTTTGTTGATAATCTACGGCAGGGTAAACGGAGTCTAACAAACCGGGCTAAAATAAAAACCGCTCGAGGTACGCAATGGCTGACGGTTCCCATTGTTAAGAAAGGGCGGCATGGACAGTCCATGAATAAAGTACACATTTTGACAAGTCGTCATTGGCAGCACAAACATCGCAGCTCGCTTATGGTGAATTATAAATACGCCGCCTATTTCGAAAAATACATGGATTTCTTTGAAGATCTTTATTGTTATTCATGGGGAAGCTTGATAGATTTAAATTTGAAAATCATCAACTTCTTTGTCAGAAGTTTCCATATAAAGACCGAGACCGTTCTGCTTTCACATTTAAACATCGAAGGCAACGGGCGCGAACTTTTGGTGAACCTGCTCAAGCATCTCAATTGCCGAAGATATCTTTGTGAAGCTGACTATAATAATTATCTCAACACGGTTGAGTTCTCACATCATGGGCTGTCCGTTTCGTACTTTCCAAAGAAATTTTCAAGTTACTATCAATTGTTTGGAGAATTTGTTCCCGGGTTGTCGGCGGTGGATCTGTTGTTCAACGAGGGTGAAGAAGGTTTCAAGTTATTAACGAATGTGTGAGTGAAAGTGAAAGTTGTTGTCGTCATTCCTGCTTTTAATGAGGAACAATCCATTGAATTTGTTTTGCGCGATATACCACGCGATTTGGTCGATCGTGTCATCGTGGTTGACAACAACTCCCTCGATAAAACAGCAGAGTGTGCCAAGAGAGAGGGGGCGCACGTGGTTCACGAACCCAATCGCGGATACGGTAATGCTTGCCTTGCCGGAATGCGTTACGCGAAACAGTTCAAACCCGATGTGGTCGTGTTTCTGGATGGGGACTACAGCGACCACCCCCAAGAGATGAACGCTTTGATCGACAAGATAAAAGAGAATTATGACATCGTGGTTGGTTCCCGGACTTTGGGAAAGGCAGAACCGGGCGCTCTTTTACCGCAAGCGAAATTTGGCAATCGTTTGGCTGCTTTTTTGATTAAAATCTTATTTGGATTCCAATACACAGATTTGGGACCGTTTCGGGCGATCAAATGGAACAAACTTCTCGAACTCGAGATGGGAGACCCCACATTCGGGTGGACCGTTGAAATGCAAATCAAAGCCGTTAAGAGAGGATTGCGAATTGCAGAAGTGCCGGTAAGCTATCGAGCTCGTATTGGGGTTTCGAAAATCACGGGAACGTTTTCGGGAACGGTGAAGGCCGGTTATAAGATTTTGTGGACGATATTCAGGTACGCGTTGATTTAACTCCAGTATGAGTATCTGACAAACCGGACAGGTGAAATCCTGTCAT
>JBHHWX010000445.1:0-5186 GCA_046756745.1 bacterium
CGGGCTGGCCAAACTGACCGGCGCCACGCAGCTCCCCAAAACCGGCACCACCATGGGCTCAGTGGCCTACATGTCCGCGGAGCAAGCGCAAGGCGTACCGTGGACCACCGCACGGAGATCTGGTCGCTGGGTGTGGATTTGTATCAGATGGTACGCGGGGAATTGCCGTTTCGTGGGGGAGTACGAGCAGGCCGTCATCTATTCCATCCTCAATGAAGAACCGGAGCAAACCGCCGAGATTCCGGCAAACTTACTGCAAATCGTTGCAAAGGCTCTGGCAAAGGAGCCGGAGGACCGCTATCAGCAGATGGACGAGTTGCTGGCTGATTTGAATGCTCTCAAAAAAGAGCTGGAAGCTGCTGATAGCAAAGAAACCGCTGCCGAGGAAAAGCCCGCGCCTTCCATCGCGGTGTTGCCGTTTGTCAACATGAGCGCCGATCCGGAGAACGAATATTTCTGCGATGGCATGGCCGAAGAGCTCATCGATGCTTTTACCAAGCTCGAGGGACTGCGAGTGGTTTCGCGGACTTCCGCTTTTTCATTCAAGGGGAAAGAACTAAAAATTCAAAAAATTGGTGAAGAGCTTGAAGTCAACCATGTTCTCGAAGGCAGCGTGCGCAAAGCGGGCAATCGGCTGCCACAAAAACAACTTGCGAAAGACAGTCACTTCGCTTTGCATCCCATCCCCCATTACGTCAGAGAGAGAATCTCACACCGGGTTAGCAACTAACTTTTTCTTCAGTCTTCACAAACCTCCGCACGAAAGGTGATGGTAATCCCGCAACAAATTCTTGCGTTTCACTTTTCGGCAGGATTTTCGAGATATCCTCGCAGAACACCAGAACTGGCCGCTCCGTTGCCCAGGGATTCTTCACTTCTTCGATTTCAGGCCAATTGCTCGCCTGATGCCAGAACCAGGCCGGATGCGAAAGCCAATTGTCTTTTTTGAACCGAAATTTTTCGATTTTCTCAGCGTGAATAGCAGCGCGCAAGATACGCAACATCTTCTCCAGATATGAAGAATTCTACGTCTTCGTTGGCTGCTTCAGGATTCAGCAAATCGTAGTCGAGAGCGAGGATATCTGTTTTGTCGAAATCGATTTCTTGTCGGGCGTCATCGACCTTTTTTCTGACGAGATCCCGGCGTCTTTCGAGCTAGTCAGGGGAAAGCATTCTGCAACAACCTGTTCAGTGTAGGCTCGGAGAACTCCTGCAAACACGCCCTGACAGGCGCACTACGAACTTTTGCGCTCCCTAAGTGATGAATTCTCAGACATCACCTCCGATGGCAAAATCCCAAATTCCTCGCGGAAAGATTTAGTAAAATAGGCAGGGCTGCCGAAGCCAACCTGGAAGGCAATCTCCGCGATGGTGGCGGCGTTATGTTGCAGCAGGTGACGGGCGCGCTGCAGCCGCATGGTGCGGATGACCTGGTTGGGCGTCTGCCCGGTGAGGGCTTTGAGCTTGCGGCGAAACTGGCGCTCGCTCAGGGCGATTTCCGCGCACAGGGTTTCCACGCCGAAGGTTTCATCGCCCATCTCGCGTTCGATGACCTCGCGCACCTTTTCGAGAAAAGCCTGGTCCACCGGGGTTACCGCCAATTCCGAGGGAGACAGCAGCGCTTTTTTGCCCAAGGTGGCGATTAGATTTTTGCGCACTGCGATGAGGTTGTGCACCCGCGCCAGCAGCTCCTCTGGCTGGAACGGTTTGATGAGATAGTCATCCACGCCGGCTTGCAAGCCAGTGATCTTGTCCTCCGCGGCAGCGCGGGCCGTGAGGAGGATGATGGGAATGTGGCTGGTTTTCTGGTCATTTTTGAGCTCCCGGCACAATTCATAGCCGTCCATCTTCGGCATCATCAGGTCGCTGATGATGAGATCCGGAATCGCCTCCGCCGCCTTTTCGATACCTTCCCTGCCATCCACCCCCTCGAGCACCTCGTAGTCAACGCGCAGCACCGTTCGGATAAAGGCGCGCATGTCGCGGTTGTCCTCGATCACCAGCACGATGCCTCCGTTCTCCTCACCATCTTCCCGGGTGGCGGGGACTTGCGCCGGGGATTGCCGGTCTAATTTGGCGGGCGCTTCCTCCACATGTCCCTGCGTCATGACAATCTCTGCGCTTTCCACCGGCAGGGTCACGGTAAACGTCGTGCCCTCGCCGACCTGGCTCTGCACCGAGATGTCGCCGCGCAACAGCTCCACCAGCTCTTTCACCAGCGCCAGTCCGATGCCGCTGCCGCCCTTTTCGCCGTTGCCAGCCTCATCCACCTGAAAAAACCGGTCAAATACGTGTGTCATGTGCTGGGCCGGGATACCGGCGCCGTTGTCGGCGACCGTGATCACGACGAAAGCGGGGCCAGGTTCACCCTTGGAGAAACTAAGGAAGAGGCTGACTTTGCCGCCATCGGGGGTGAACTTGAACGCGTTGGCGAGCAGGTTATGGAAAATATTCTCCATTTTGTCGTGGTCGAACAGCATGATGAACGACTCGCGTTCTGAGGTGAGGCAAACCCTGATATTCTTTTCCTCCGCCAGCGCATCATACGATCGCAGAACTCCGCGCAGGAAAGAGACCAGATCGCCCTGGCGCAGGTAGATCTCCATTTTACCGGCGTCGAGTTTCGAGAGATCGAGCAACTGGTTGATGAGCTGCAACAACCGCCGGGCATTGCGCTGCATCATGCCGAGCATGCGCTGCGACTCCTCATCCTGCCATTTTTCCATCATCTGTTGCAAAGGCCCGACGATCAACGTCAACGGGGTGCGGAACTCGTGGGAAAGGTTGGCAAAAAAACGGGACTTGAGCTGGTCCAGCTCGCGCAATTTCTCCCCTTCCACCCGCTCCAACTGCAAGCGGTTTTTCAACCTGAGACGGTTCATCTCATAGCGCCGCAAGCCGTAGAGAAGGCCGAGGACTGCCAGACCATAGAGAGAATAGGCCCACCAGGTTTTCCAGGGCGGCGCACTGATATGGATGGCGAGCGTAGCGCCTTGTTCATTCCAGACCCCGTCATTGTTGCTGCCCTTTACCTGAAAGAGATAATCACCGGCCGGCAGGTGCGTATAGGTGGCGAGACGGTCTGTGCCGGACGAAAACCAGCGTTCATCAAATCCGGACAACCGATAGGCATATTGGTTGCGCAGCGGCGCCGAGAAATCCAAAGCAGAGAATTCAAGGGCGATCACATTATCCCGGTAGGAAAGATTCACCTGCTTTTCATACGTGATAAGCGTGTCCAGGATGAGGGGATGGGTTTGCGGTGAAATCACCTGATTGAAGAGACGCAAACCGGTGAGCACGACATTGGGTATGTGGGGATTGTCGACAATTTTTTCGGGATAAAAATAGCTCAACCCTTGAATGCCGCCAAAAAACATCTCACCTGATGGACTCAGGAAATAAGCGCCGGTGTTAAACTCATTGCTTTGCAGTCCATCGCTGACGTCGAAGTTGCGGAACGCGTTCTTGCCCGGGTTAAAGCGCGATAAGCCCTTGTTGGTGCTCAACCAAAGATTGCCTGCCTTGTCGGGCAGCGCGGCATAGACAACATCATTGGGCAAGCCATCCGCCCCGGTGAATGCGCGAAAGGTTTCCTTTTCACGATTAAAACGGTTGAGTCCGCCAGCGGCGGTTCCTACCCATAAAACATCGGCAAGGTTGGGATCGGGCGTAATGGATAACACCACGTCATTAGAGAGACTGTTGACATCGCGCGGATCATTTCTAAAGTAGCGAAAGATGTCCGTTTCCGGATCAGAGCGCGCCAGACCGTCGTCTGTGGCCAGCCAAAAAATACCGGTCGCATCCTGATAGATAGCGGTCAGAGACACGAAGCGTGTGGCCGGGTTTTGACGGTAACGGTAATGGCTAAATCGATCCGCTTCGGAATCATAACAGCTAAGATAGTTTTCTGTGGCAACCCAGATGCGGTCTTCCCGATCAAGGTAAACTCGAAAAGCCATCTTTTCCAGTAAGCCGCTGTTGAGGGTAAAATGGCGGTATTCTTGGGTTACCGGATTGTAGCGGTAAGCGCCCTCGAAACCGGCAAGCCAGATAAGACCCTCGTTATCTTGCAACATGGACCAGGAGCCAGTATTGCCGAAATCCTCCGGGTGTTCGGAATCGGTCTCAAAACTTTTCAGCTCGCCGGTGCGGCGATCCCACCGGTACAGCACGTCGGCGCTGATCCAGAGATTCCCTTCCCGATCCTCCATCAGAGCGGTAATACTGAAACGGTCGATGCGCGACACGAAATCGCGCGGCCGGCGATAGGTGAAAAAGCGATCCGCTTTCGGATCGTGCAGGTTCAGGCCGTAGCCGTTGGTGCCAATCCAGAATACCCCGGAGCGATCCCGAAAAAGACGCGTGAGGTGGCTGCTGCTCAGGGAGAGGGAGTTCATCTTTTGGCTGCGAATGGACTGGTACTGCTTTCGCACAGGATCAAAAATCATCAGCTCATCGGGCGTGGCGAGCCACAACCGGCCGTTCTTGTCTTCTTCGATATCCAGAATCGTACCCCAGCCGCGACGGTAAGTACGAAAATGGTGAGGGAAGGACTGTATGGCGCCGGTCTTTGGTTGCAATCGGTTCACACCGGATACCGTGCCGACCCAAATGCTGCCGTTCCGGCTTTGGTACAGAGAATAGATTTGGGATTCGGGGAAATCGCCATCATCGCCCGCTTCTGAAAAATAGTGGACAAATACAGGAAATTTGCCGGTGGCATTGAGGGTTAAACGATTCAGTCCATTAGCTGTACCGACCCACAAGCCGCCCTGCTTGTCGATGAGCAGGGCTTCAATGACATTGTCGCTTAGGCTGTGGGTATTTTCCGGGTCGTGGGAAAATTTTTCGAAATTTGGTTGAGGACGCATGACCTCGCCGGCTGGCAGGCGGTTGAGTCCGTTGCTGGTGCCGATCCACAAGGCGCCGCTACTGTCCTCGGTGACAGCGGTGATGCGATCACTGCTGAGGCTGCCGGGAAACTCCGGTGAGTGGAAATAGCGGCGAAAATGCCCGCTGGCGCGATCGAGACGGTTCAGCCCACCCTCCAGGGTTCCTACCCAAAGATAGCCGCGGCTGTCCTCGAACAGCGCGGTGATATAATTGTTGGAGATACTGTTGCTATCGGAAGGCGCGTTTTTATAGATGGTAAAGCCGTAGCCGTCATACCGGTTCAGGCC
>JBHHWX010000446.1:0-5180 GCA_046756745.1 bacterium
TCGCTGAGAAGCGCTCGCAATGACAGCAAAAAACTATGTTTTCGGTCAATCACTAAGTACGGAACCCTCAAGCGACAGTTTACCCCCCGACTCTGTTCCCAAAAATCCTCGGCGAGACGCCTTCGGGAAGTGATATCTAACGCTCTGTCATTGCGAGGCGTTTTTTGCCGAAGCAATCTCCCTCCGTGCCTAATAAGGAGATTGCTTCGCTGAGAAGCGCTCGCAATGACAGCAAAAACTATGTTTTCGGTCAATCACTAAGTACGGAACCCTCAAGCGACGACATTCACCAGTTTCCCCGGCACGACGATCACTTTTCGCACATTCTTCCCATCCAAACGCGCTGCCACGTGCTGCAAAGCCCGTTTTTCTAACTCGCCCTTATCTATGGCGATGGCAGCCGGAACTTGCATCTGATCGCGGAGCTTGCCGTTAATCTGAATCACAATGGTTTTTTCGTCGCGTTCCAGCGCGACCGGATCGTGCACCGGCCAAGCGGCTTCCAAGATAGATTTTTTATGGCCGGCAATTTCCCACAGCTCCTCTGCGATGAAAGGCGTCATCGGTGAAACCAATAGGATCATGGTTTCGATGGCTTGTTTTAACAGCGCGGGATTGAGATCGTGCTTTTTTCTGTCACAAACTGCGGTGTAGTCGTAAAGCTCGTTGTTGAGCTCCATGATGGCGGCGACCGACGTATTGAAGTGAAATTTCTTAAAATCGGCCGTCACCGCATGAATTTTCTCATGCAGCACATGCCAAAGCTGTTTGTCCCGGCTGTTCAATTTCTCGGCTGCGATTGGGGTGTCCGGGGTCTTGTTGAGAAGATCGCGATACTTTTGTACCAGCGTCCAGACACGGTTGAGAAAACGATAGCCGCCGCGTACGCCTTCTGCGCTCCACTCGATCTCGCGTTCCGGCGGTCCCATAAAAAGCGTGTACAGCCGTTCCGTGTCCGTGCCGAATTCTTCGATGATTTCCGTCGGGGAGATACTGTTTTTTTTCGATTTGCTCATCTTGGCGAGTTCGGCGATCAAGGGCTGACCATCGTGCGGACACAATCCGCCGTCCTTGACGTCCCGAACCGGAATCCAGCCGTGCTCTTTGCAGCGATAGGCCACATGGGTGATCATGCCTTGTGTGAACAAGCGGGTAAACGGCTCGTCGAAGTTCACCAGCCCCAGGTCCCGCATCGCTTTGGTTACGAAGCGTGCGTAAAGCAAGTGCAGGATCGCGTGCTCGATGCCGCCGACGTACTGATCCACGGGCAGCCAAGCGTTCACTAAATCCGAATCGAAAATTTTGGCGTCATTTTCAGTGGAGAGATAACGCATGAAATACCAGGCCGAATCCACAAAGGTGTCCATGGTGTCGGTATCTCGCCGGGCCGGGGCGCTGCACTGCGGACAGGCGACTTCATAGAAGGCCGGGATTTCCGCTAACCCTTTCTTTCCTAAAAACTCCACGTCCGGCAGCAGCACCGGCAGTTGCTCCTCGGGTACCGGAACGATGCCGCATTTTTCACAATGAATCATCGGAATGGGCGTTCCCCAGTAGCGCTGACGGGAGATGAGCCAGTCACGCAAGCGGTAATTCACTTCCGGTTTGCCGTACCCTTGCTCCGCAAAATAGGCGACCATTTTTTGGATAGTTTCGCGCCCTGCGGCCAGGCCGTCGAACGGACCGGAGCGGCTCATAAACCCTTCGTGTAAAAAGGCATCCTGCATCTCTGCGCCAGCCAGGGGTTTGCCGTCGGGAGTGATGACCGGAACCACCGGCAGATCGAATTTTCGGGCAAACTCAAAGTCGCGCTCGTCGTGCCCCGGAACCGCCATGATGGCGCCGGTGCCATACCCCATGAGCACATAATCTGCGATCCATATCGGCATTTTCTCTTGATTGGCGGGATTGATGGCATAGGCGCCGATAAACACGCCGGTTTTTTCCCGGTCGATGCGTTGGCGTTTAATCTCGCTTTCTGCCACCGCCATTTTAACATAGTCTTTGACTTCAGCGCGACGATCTCCGCCGGTCAGTTTTTCGACCAGCGGATGCTCCGGCGCCAACACCATAAAAGTGGCACCGTAAAGCGTATCCGGGCGGGTGGTGAAGACTTCGATTTCTTCCTCAATGCCATCTATTTGAAACCGGAGACGGGCGCCTTCGCTGCGACCGATCCAGTTGCGCTGCATGAGCTTGACCCGCTCCGGCCAGTGTTCGAGCTTGTCGAGATCATCGAGCAGCTCCTGTGCGTAATCGGTGATTTTGAAAAACCACTGGGTGAGATCCTTTTTCGCGACCTCGGTATGACAGCGCTCGCAGGCGCCGTCCACCACTTGCTCATTTGCCAGAACGGTTTCGCAGCCCGGGCACCAGTTCACCAGCGATGCTTTGCGATAGGCCAAGCCGCGTTCGTAAAACTGCAAAAACAGCCACTGATTCCATTTGTAATAGCGCGGATCGCAGGTGGCCAGCTCCCGTCGCCAGTCGAAAACCACGCCCCATTGCCGGAACTGCTGACGAAAGGTTTCGATATTGTCGCCGGTCCAGGTTTTCGGGTGGATGCCGCGATCGATAGCGGCATTTTCCGCCGGCAGCCCAAAGGCGTCGTAGCCCATGGGATTGAGCACCTTATGCCCGTTCATGAGCAAATAGCGGCAGTAAGCATCGCCGATAAGCCAGTTGCGTCCGTGCCCGACGTGCATTTCGCCGGAAGGATATGGGAACATGTTGAGGTAATAAAACTTCTTATCCGTTCCGGTTAAATCGGGTTCAAAGAAGCCTTGTTTTTTCCAAAAGTCCCGCCATTTTTTTTCGATTGTCTTGAAGTTGTACGGTGTGCTCATCTCAGTTAATTTTTTTGTTTATAAAACTTTACATGATCAGCGTCATTTTTATTTGAAAAAGTGAAATTAAAAAATTAAATTGGCATTTGCAAATGAAAATCTTGCAAGCATTTATGTAACAGTTCACCGAGTAAAATTTTGGACGCTGATGAACGAGCGTCCGAAAAAAGCGGCTGAGATATTGAGAACCGAAAACCTTTACAAACAGAGTACGTTTTCTCCCACAGAATTGGAAATCTCACTGAAATGATTTTTTTCAATTTCACTTTCAATTCTGTGGCAGTTCTGATTCTGTGGGCGGGCTTTTTCTTGTCGATTTGAGGCGAAGTTTCGCTAGACTGTTACCATTATACTCATTAAACCCTGAGTGCAAAAATGAAAAAGTGGTGGCTCTGTTGTGCTGTCCTTATATTTTTCGCAGGTTCCAACCTATGTGCGCAAGGCCGCGGTTTCGGGCTCGGCATTATTTTAGGCGAGCCCACCGGCATCAGTGCGAAACAATGGTTGAGTCCTTCACGCGCGTTTGATTTCGCTCTGGCGTGGTCGTTGGAAGGCAGCGATTCTTTTATCATTCATGCGGATTATCTCAAACACACATTCCGTTTAATTAAAGTAGAAAAGGGCCGGCTGCCGTTTTACTACGGCATCGGCGGCCGCATTAAATTTGACGACCATGACGATACGGCTGTCGGGGTGCGTATCCCCATCGGTTTGACTTATCTATTTGCACACGTCACCTTAGACTTGTTTGTCGAAATTGTGCCTATTTTACAAATCTACCCGGACACAGATTTTCGGTTGAACGGCGCTCTCGGGCTGAGGTATTTTTTTTAGAGATGTGAGACGGCAGATGGCAGACGTGAGACGTGCCCGCCCTTCCCAAAAAAACCATGTTGAGGAACACGTTTCACATCTCACGTTTCACTTTTGCCCCGACCGTCAATAGCAACATACATCGGAGTTGTGCCGAGTTGGGTTATCCGAGTAGGGGCTGTCTAAAAAGGGGTAAGATGTCTTTGCGAGGAGCGCAGCGACGAAGCAATCTCCCGATTTTAGGCACAAAATAAGGAGCTTACTTCGCTTCGCTCGCGATGACAGGACTCTTTTTGGACTGCCCCTACATTTTGTACACAAAATTACGACTTCGTTACTTTCAAGAGGCGCTCATGCAATTTCAGAAAATAAACTTCAGAAATAACCGCGGCGAAAATTTAGCCGCCAGACTTGATTTTCCGGTGGATGGCAAGCCCCTGGCCTATGCCTTGTTCGCCCATTGTTTCACGTGCACGAAGAACCTCAAAGCCGTGGGCAACATTAGCCGGGCATTGAACCGGCACGGTTTCGCGGTTCTGAGTTTTGACTTTACAGGATTGGGCGAAAGCGAAGGCGATTTTTCAGAGACCAACTTCTCCTCCAATGTCTCCGACCTGATCGCCGCGGCGGATTTTTTGAATTTAGAATACGAAGCCCCGAAACTTTTGATCGGCCACTCACTCGGGGGCGCCGCAGTTTTGCAGGCGGCCGGAGATATCCCGTCCTCACAGGCGGTCGTCACGATCGGCGCTCCGGCAGAGCCGGCGCATGTTAAAAAACTGCTGAGCAACGTTGAGGATCAAATCGAAAGCGCTGGCGAAGCGCAGGTCACCCTTGCCGGCCGAACCTTCAAAATCAAGAAGTAGTTCCTCGACGATCTCGCCGGGACCAAAATGGCTCGCACCATCGGTGATTTAAAACGGGCGCTGCTGATTTTCCATTCCCCGATCGACAACATCGTGGGAACCGAGAACGCCGAGCGAATTTTTGAAGCGGCGAAACACCCGAAGAGCTATGTTTCCTTAGACCACGCCGATCATTTGTTGCACGATGAGAACGATTCGATGTACGTGCCCGCGATTGTGAAACATGTGAAACCGAAGAGGGCAAAGTGGATCACATAAACCGCGAAATTGAAGTCACGGGAGATCTGGACTTTCAGCAGCAAGAGAGACTTTTGGAGATTGCGGATCGCTGCCCGGTGCATCGAACGCTGCATTCAGAGATCGTGGTTGAGTCACGATTGAAAAAGAAAGAATCCAAACAGGATGTCACCAAAAACTTCGAATGGTGATTGGAAATATTCAAGAAAAGAAATGATCCAAACCATTGACTTTCATAGGAAAAATTAATATATTCATCGACTTTGCGAGAGTGGCGGAACTGGCAGACGCGCTAGATTTAGGATCTAGTGAGCATTGCTCGTGTGGGTTCGAGTCCCTCCTCTCGCACTTTGTTTGTCAGATTTGAAAATATTTCATAATTAATAAGAAGATACAAATTGGACACGAAAGTAACAAA
>JBHHWX010000447.1:0-5178 GCA_046756745.1 bacterium
ATTTTCAACAGCGTTGCAGATATTGCCGATGGCGTTGTCTGTGCGCCCGGCAAGGGCAGTTAACGGGGCCGGTTTGTAACCGGCTCTATCAGCGGGCGTTGTGGCTTGCCGAGAAAATCCGTATCGAATTGAATCTTCATAAGAATGCTATCAACCCGGAAACCGTCGTTGCCGACTTAGCACAAAAGATCTTCGGTAATCTGCAAGACCACTCAACCCTGATCGTCTCACATTCGTTCGAGTGCGAGGATTTTATTGAGAAGCTGCGCGAGAGACATATCGGGAAGCTGCTTTTTTCAAACGCCCGACAACAGGAAATCAAAACAATCTGCGAACGGCATCACGGCGCGTTCATTGAACCGGAGCAATTGCAGCTCGCACTCACTTCCGCAGATATCATCTTGCTGTTTGATGAGAATTCTTTGGCAAAGAAAAGCCAAAAAGAAATCACTCGCATGATTGGCGAGCGTAAAAAAGCGCCGCTTTTATGGGTCGCTCTCGCTCCACAGAAAAAAAAGGCGCTTGATCTATCCCATTTTTCCAACCTTTACTACTACGACCGCGAGGATTTGGCCAACATTGTCGCCGCTAATTTGAAAGAGTATCACAAAACCCACTCCCTGGTCGAACAGCTTATCGACAAAGAGATCGAAGATTTTATCAACTGGGTTCACGCCAAAGAACGGTACCGCTTCGGAAATATCATCGGCAAAAGTCAGGCGATGCAGGAGATCCTGGAGCTGATTGCGCGCATAGCCCAAACCGACTCTTCGGTTTTGATCGACGGGGAAAGCGGAACCGGCAAAGAATTGGTCGCGCGCGAGATTCACCAGCAGAGCGGTCGCGCGCAGAAACCGTTTATTATCGTGAACTGTGGCGCCATCCCGGAAAATTTATTGGAAAGTGAACTGTTCGGCCATGTTCGCGGCGCCTTTACCGGCGCAACCAGCAGTAAAAAAGGGTTGTTCGAGGAAGCCAACGCCGGCACCATATTCCTGGATGAAATCGGGGAAACCTCTTTGGCCACACAAGTCAAACTGCTGCGTTTTTTGCAGGAAGGAGAAATTAAGCCGGTGGGCAGTACCCAAATCATGAAATTGGATGTCCGGGTCATCACAGCCACAAACCGGAACCTCGAGAAAATGATCGCAGAAGGTCATTTTCGACAAGACCTTTACTACCGGCTGAACGTCATTCAAATTACTGTCCCGGCTTTGCGCGATCGCAGGGAAGATATCCTGCCCTTATCCGAATTTTTTATTCGAAAATACGCCAAGAAAATAAACAAGACGGTTTATGGTTTGGATGCCGAGGTTGAAAAAGCCCTCATTGCACACGATTGGCAAGGCAATATCAGGGAGCTGGAAAATGCCATCGAACGGGGAGTTGCGCTCACAGCAGGAAATATTCTTACAAAAGATGATCTACCGCCATCCATACTCAACGGCCATCCGGCCACACCTCATCAGGTCACTGCTAATTTGACTTTGAAAGAGTTAGAAAAGCAGCACATCTCCGCTGCACTGCAGGAGCATAATTGGAATTACGACCTGGTGACCCAACTCCTCGGCATCGGCAGAACCACCCTTTGGCGAAAGATGAAAGAGTATAAGATCTCACCCACGCCAACTACGAGCGAGTAGACCACCTAGAAAGCTGGTCGGTAAGTGAGTTGGCTTCTCCGACCAGCTTTCTAGAGAGTTGACCGAACCCGTTCTTCCAGGGTGAGGAATCTGACGGTGGGAAGGAGTGAGCCTTTAAAAACAATGCCTTAAGTGCCAGCAATTGCCGTTCTCAGATTTCTCACCCGACAATAAAATGTCGGGATTCGAAATGACACTATCCCTGGCCTTGTTTTAACAAGAGCTAACTGCACCCGTGGACGTGTACTTGAGAATTTTCGAGAGTTTTCAGCCAAACACTATTTAGCCGGAGCGGGGTCCAAATCCATTCCCCTGGCTAACCGCAACTTTTGTGCTAAACCGGTAAACCAAGCGAAAAGAAACGAAAAAAGAATCCCGAATTGCAGAGCCAAACCCTCAAAAGTAGCATGAACGGCGAATAAGTCCCAGTTGAAATTCCATGGTAAGAGAGTTTCATTCAGCATCCCGATATTCTGCAACTCCCGCACGCCATGGCCGGCAAACATAAACGCTAACAGACCGAGAAGAATTCCGGAAACGGTAAAAAACGGCTTCAACGGCAGCCTCATTCCAATTTTAAGAATAAAATAAACAAAAATGGCCAGCGCGATCACGCCTAAAAGAAAACCGAGGAACACACTCGATTGCACGCCTCCGCTTTTTAACCACAAAACCTGGTAAAATAAAACGGTTTCGAAGGCTTCACGAAACACCGCTAAGAAGGCGGCGAACGCCAATGCAAAACTGCTGCCCGTTCCAACGGCCTTTTCAGCTTTGGTGCGAATAAAGGTTTTCCATTTTTTCAGATCCGCTTTTTGGATGATCCAAAAACTCACCGCAAACAGGACCGCGGCGGCTAATAGGGACGTCATTCCTTCCATCGCCTCCTGTTGAAATGGGGAAATGGTCCAGAAAAATTTTGTGGCCAGCCAAACCAAAATTCCGGACAAGACCCCGCAGAGTGAACCCATCACAACATGTCTTTGAAGTCGTTCATAACCTGATGAGACGAGATAAGTGATCATCAGCGCAATAAGTAATGTGGCTTCGAGTCCTTCTCTTAAGATGATGGTCAGCGATTGAATAAAGGTGATTCCCCAATTTGCTCTTGACGGCTCAATCGCGGCATGCACATCGACCAAACTTTTTTGCAGCTCCCGGTATCGTTTTTCAACCTGTGTTAAAGGTTCCCCAAGTTTTAGAGAGCGGCGATAAGCGCCAAATTCTTTCTCAATCTTCGTGACCAGCGCCGATTCTCTTTGAAAAATATGAGGCTCGATAGGTTCAATTCCCTTCAAATACGCATCTAAACAAAATTGGATTGCTTGCACCGGTTGTCCGCTTTCATAAGCGGCAAAACTGTTGTTTAATTTTTGCTCGGTGTAAAAGAGCCTTTCGCTGGGTTTCAGCTCCGGAGGATTCTGACGGATATAATCGACCAAGCTCAACCAGTGTGACGAGTCTGCGCTTGTTTGAAGCTCAGAACTATGCTGAGATTTGATATATTGAATCAGCTCTTTATTGGTCTGAATAGATAACTCCATTCCATACAATTTGTAATCCCTGTCCGGCCTGTCTGGAGAAAAACCCTTTCGCAGGGTCATTAAATAAAAAGCCGTATCCCAGCGCTGCTGATCCGTGAGCCCATCTTGGTAAGAAGGCATGGACGTCCCTTCCACACCGTATGTCATCGCATTATAAAACTGATACGGGGTTGCACTGGACATATACTCAAACTCTTGAAAGCTGTTTGGCCGGGGTTTGAGCTCCTTTGCCACCTGACCCAACCCATCTCCAGAGCTGCCATGGCACGGGGCGCAGGCATGGTTATAGTAAAATTTACCACGACTTAAATCGGGTGTGCTCGTAGGATAAGGAACCACGCCTAATTCTTTGGATAAATCTTGAATCAGGCTGTTGGCGGCGCTATTGATAACAGCCAAATCTTCTTTTTCGTTTATGCTCTGCAATAATTTTTGCAATTTCAAGGAGGTGGGTTTACCGATATTGTCCGGACGAAGCTGCGAATACCACTCGATGACGGTCTCGGCGAATTCCTGCATTTCGTGGAACTCGTATTTATCCACAACTTTGTGATCGGAAACGGCGCCGCCATAATCTATGCCGATATACTGCAATAAAAAAATCAGTCTCTGTGGCTCGACTTGTGAAGACTGCGCCATTACCGGTGCGAGAGTTGACTGTTCTTCCGGGTTGTCGTTCATGGTGAAGCGCGAAAACAGAAATGTTATCGCGATAAAAAGGGGAGAAAAGATCAAACCGTACAGCAATTGTTGTTTTTTTGTTTTAAAAGACATTTAAACCTCTATTTTTTTCTCTCGTTTCATGCCCGCGGGTTCCATTTTATGGCTTTCTTCCACATACGCCGGCTTTATTAAGAACATCGCTAAAGCAAAAATTAAAACCCCTAAAATAGTTTGAAAGGATAAATAAGAGGCTATTTTCATCACAGCAAAATTCGGATGAATAAATCTTACCAACCAGCCGCTGGTTTCGCTGATAAACGCCGATGAAAAAGCCAGAACGATGAACCACACTTTTGTCTTCGCGCGATAAGGAACGAAGATAAGTAAATGCGTCAACAATAAGACTACCATAGCCATCATAGGGAGATGGGAGTGCGTCACTTCCAACATGGATTGAACGGTACGCGGCATTCGGTACTGCTCTTCGGAGCCTAAATAATAATCTTGCACCGAGCGTGGGGTGACGTTCATCTTGGAAAAATACAACGCAAAGTTTGTCACCCAAAATCCGAAAAGAAATAACAGCGTAAAAAGCAGGGTTAATTTCATGAATCGATTGTTCTGAAATCCACCGTTTTGCATGTACTTCACTTTACATTCTCCTTCTCCGTCTCCATTAAAACGGCGACCTCAAAAATGGCCAACAGCTTCCGAACTCCTCGTGTCATCGCCCGCACCGTCAGCGTTGCTCCGGTAATCGCATGGATAGCCTGCCGCGGTCGCAGCTCGTCGTTTAACATTTTATTCTTAAAGAGAGCTAACCAGTTTCGAGTCGGGAAATAGTCGAGAGGTTCATAAAAAGCTAATATTTCAACATAGCGGATCGTCGCATCAGGATTGACGACCAGCATAAATGTTTCCGGCTTGGTGCGCACGATATTGGTCTCAAAAAAAGCATACCCTTTAATCGTATCGGCTTTGCTTCCGACATAGTAAGTGACAATTTTCGATTCGATTTTTGTTTGCGCCCGTTTTTGAATTTTATCAATTTGCTCGTCCGTGAGGAACAGAACTTTCCGGGTAATCCTGGCACTGTCGGAAAAAGCTTCGGTCAAAGCCTCTTTCTGGGTTTTAAAAACTTGTCCTTTGCAGGGCAAAGCATAAAGCATCCCAGCCAGAAAAAGGCTGAAGTAACAACCGCTTAATTGTTTCATTTTCCTCAAAGATTTATCGGGGCTGTCCAAAAGGCTGGCCATTTCTTGTCATTTCGAAGCGAAGCGAGAAATCTGGCAGAGCATTACCTTTGGTCTAACCTCTTGTTTTCTGAG
>JBHHWX010000448.1:0-5148 GCA_046756745.1 bacterium
CAAAAAGGTGATTAATCCAAATGGTGAACTTATTTACTTGATGATAAAAATACTGATTATCAAAGAATTGTATACTCGTTTAACAACGAGTATTTTTCTAAGAATCAAGAGAAGGTCACCTTTTTGCACGATCCTCAAACTTCAATTGTGTGAAATATACGAAAAGCCGCGCTTTAAGACAATCAAAAATTGTGGGGTTACACATTTCATCGATCAAGTTATATATTTAATCTGAAGTCTGAAATCTGATTCTGCACCATTTCCAAACAAGAACGAAAGTCAGCTTGAAAATCAGCTTTACATTACAGGGGAGCCGGCCGTCGAATGGCCATAAAATTCAGAATCAAAAGCGTCCTGCAATTTTGGGTTCTCGCAGCGATCGTATCGTTGCAACCTGCACCCCATCTTCTTGCTCAAGCGCAGCAGCCTGCTCAACTCAACTTCCGCTTTGAACACATCACCATCGAAGACGGCCTGACCCAGGGCATGGTCAATGCCAGCTATTAGGGCCGCAATGGTGCACCGCAATGCCCGGCGCTTGCTGCGACTCATCAACCAACTGCTCGAACTCGCCAAGCTGGAGACCTGCAAGATGCGACTGCAGGCCAGTCCCGGCGATATTGTATCTTTTCTCAAAAGCCTGGTCATGTCGTTAGAATCGCTGGCACATGGGAAAGGAATCGAACTGCGGTTTGAGGCGAGCGAGGCTCCACAATCTACCCCGCTTAATGGTGGTATCGACAGCGCCACCATGTATTTCGATCGCGATAAAGTGGAGAAGATGTTCTCCAATTTGATGTCCAACGCCTTTAAGTTTACTCCCGAGGGCGGCAGTGTGAACGTGGCATGCACGTTGATTGCGGATTGCAGGCTCGGGATTGCGGATTCGGGCGCCGGTCAATATCTGATCCGCAGTCCGCAATGCGCCCTCATTTGGAGTTTACAATCCCGAACGTCCCTTTTGGAGTTGTGAATTCAATTCCGATCTCAATTTTGACGGCTGAGATTCCAAATCTCTGCGGAATGGGTTCTCTCCGCATAATCTGCATTCTACGATAAGGGTTGACTTTGTCGACCAAGTACAATGAAACCGGACATGTCCGCAGGTAAATTGATCAGTCATTGTGCTGCTTTTCATTCAGCTTCGGGAAGCGTTTCCCCGCGGTCATGACGGTCATGACGGGTCGAGCGTTCCGGAAATGACAGCAGAAATAGTGGTGTCCTGAATTCCATAGCTTCCCAAACTGAGTTTGGGAACGAGTGTAATGGACAATGAAAAAGGCATTCCGGCAGAGACCAGCGTAACGAGTTGCCGATGTGGGAGATAATCGCTTTTCATCCGTACTTTCTGATTATCCGTGTTCTGATTCTTTCTACGCCCGCTGCGTTTTTCAAGAACGCGAGGATCGCAGCTCGGAGGCGACAAACGGTAACCTTCTTGAAGAAGGTCACCGTTTTTACTCGTGTACTCTCGTTCCCAAATTTCCATTTGGTAACGAGGTGGTAAACAGAGGGATTCATCGACGAATCCGGGCTCAGCAGAGAACCCGCTCGGCGAGGACGCCTTCACTAAGCAATTTCCCCACGCTCCGTTACTTGTCTTGAAGCCCAAGCTCCACCTCCACCGGCATCCCGTGCTTCAGAATCCCCTCCGGGTTGTCCACTGCGACTTTCACGGCGTAGACCAGCGACGCGCGGCTTTCATCCGTGAGGATATTCTTGGGCGTGAATTCCGCCTTGGCGCTGATCCAGCTCACCCGCCCGGTTAAAGTCCGGTCGATGCCATCGATATGAATTATCGCATTCTGACCGATCTTGATCCTCGACAACAAAGTCTGCGACACATACACTTTGGTCCACATTTTCGAAAGGTCGATGATTTCAACCATTGCCACGCCCGGCGGCGCGAGCTCTCCTTTTTCAAAGTACTTTGCCGTCACCGTTCCGGAAATGACAGCAGAAATAGTGGTGTCCTGAATTCCATAGCTTCCCAAACTGAGTTTGGGAACGAGTGTAATGGACAATGAAAAAGGCATTCCGGCAGAGACCAGCGTAACGAGTTGCCGATGTGGGAGATAATCGCTTTTCATCCGTACTTTCTGATTATCCGTGTTCTGATTCTTTCTACGCCCGCTGCGTTTTTCAAGAACGCGAGGATCGCAGCTCGGAGGCGACAAACGGTAACCTTCTTGAAGAAGGTCACCGTTTTTACTCGTGTACTCTCGTT
Organism: bacterium; assembly: GCA_046756745.1. Taxonomy (GTDB): domain Bacteria; phylum Zhuqueibacterota; class Zhuqueibacteria; order Oceanimicrobiales; family Oceanimicrobiaceae; genus JBHHWX01. The sequence continues at coordinate 2,228 of JBHHWX010000448.1, forward strand.
CCCAAATTTCCATTTGGTAACGAGGTGGTAAACAGAGGGATTCATCGACGAATCCGGGCTCAGCAGAGAACCCGCTCGGCGAGGACGCCTTCACTAAGCAATTTCCCCACGCTCCGTTACTTGTCTTGAAGCCCAAGCTCCACCTCCACCGGCATCCCGTGCTTCAGAATCCCCTCCGGGTTGTCCACTGCGACTTTCACGGCGTAGACCAGCGACGCGCGGCTTTCATCCGTGAGGATATTCTTGGGCGTGAATTCCGCCTTGGCGCTGATCCAGCTCACCCGCCCGGTTAAAGTCCGGTCGATGCCATCGATATGAATTATCGCATTCTGACCGATCTTGATCCTCGACAACAAAGTCTGCGACACATACACTTTGGTCCACATTTTCGAAAGGTCGATGATTTCAACCATTGCCGCGCCCGGCGGCGCGATCTCTCCTTTTTCAAAGTACTTTGCCGTCACCGTGCCGGAAATGACAGCAGAAATAGTGGCGTCCCGAATCTGTCTTTTCAGCAATTTCAGTTGCGCTTCCAGACCTTTCTGCTTGCTCTCGATCACAAGCAGGTTTTGACGGGCGTTTTCCAGTTGTGTGCCGGCGAGATCGTAAGCACTTTTTAAATCCTCCACAACTTGTTTGGAGGCGGAATTCTTTGAGTAAAGCTCCTGAAAGCGCGCATACTTGGTTTTGACATGATCGAAATCTAATTTGGCTTTTGCATAAATATTACGATTGATGTCTCTTTGTGCATCGATCTCTGCAAAACCCGCCTCGATCTGATCCATTTGATACAGCAATTTTTCCGTATCGATAACGGCGATGGTCTGCCCCATTTTGACGACATCTCCCTCGTCCACGTAAATATCTAAAATTAATCCGGGCGTTTGCGCGGCAACTCTCACGGCTGTTCCCTCAACGATACCGCTCGAGTTGAATTGACCGGGCGTCCGGTTCTGACAGCCCGCTGCTAAAACTGTTAGTAAAAATATTTGTATGATGGTGTGCCTCATTCTCCATTCCTCATAATAGCTCCGGTCGCTTTTTTTAAATCAGCCACGCCTATATGATAGCGAATGACCACGTTCTGCGTTCTTAATTCAGCATTGGTCAAGTCGGCTTCGGCTGTCACTAAATCGTTGGTGGTGGCTAAACCGTTTTGATGCTGGGCGGAAACGATGCGGTAGCGCTCCGATTGCTGCTTTTGCAATTGCCGGGCCAATCGCCATTGCCGCACGCGATGCAGCAATTCCTCGAAGCGCTCTTCAACCTCGATTTCGATAGCTCGCAATAGCGCTTGTTCTTCTAATGTGAGCTGGTTTCGCCGAATTCCTATGGATTCCACCTGTTTACGATTTCCCTGCCAACGCCACAAATTCCATTGCAGATTGAACCCGACAGAAAAGTAGTCCATCCATTCGTTAACCACCGGATCCAGCCCCGGCTTGGCGTAATGAAAATTGGCGTGACCGAACACCACCGGGAACAACGTCGAGCGGGCGAGGTTTTCTTGAATCCTCGCGCCTTTTTGTGCTAACTGCAATCTTTGCAATTCCGGCCGCTGTGCCAACGCCTGTTGTTTAAGTCGAATGACGTCCGGCCATTCGTCTGTGGGCGCGTCGAGGCCTATTTCTGCAATTGGCCGGGCCTCGGGCAAATCGAGCAGGTGCGCAAGCTGCAATTTGATCAGACCGCGCTGAAAAGCGTTTTTCTCGAGATCAATGTCCAGAGCCAGCATTTGATTGAAGACGCGCAGCGTGTCGAACGCCATCACTTGCGCCGCTTCAAATAGGTTGCGCACTTGTCGCAGTTGCACCTGTAACCTTTGACGGCTGCTTTCCAAAATGCGTCGCTGGTTTGTCAAGCTCTGTGAGGAATAGAAAATAAGGTGCACTTTGTGATGGATTTCGTTGGCCAGCGTCTCGAATAGAGCATGCTCGCTCAATGTCGTGTTCTTCGCCAATTCGATTTGCGATTTCAATCGGAAGCCGGTAAAAATCGGCTGTCGAATACCGAGGATGATCTCGGAGCGGTCGTGCCCGCCTAATTCTACCCGGCGGTCGGGTATGCCAATCGTGCGGCTCAAATCGATCTCATTGACCTCGGTCAAATAACTGGAAGAAACGGAAAGGTCTAAAGACGGCAAGCGCTTGGCTTTCTGAACCCATTCCTGCAGACGGGCGATTTTTTCGCTCTCCGTTTGCTTTCTCAATTGTAAATTTCTCTCCTCGACCATTCGCAGAGCTTCGGTGAGTTCAAGCGGCTGCGACAGGCTTTTTCCCGTGAGAAAAAAGCAGAGGAGAAGTTGAAATGCAATGAGTGCTTTCATGTTTTACAGACCTTTGTTGCTTGATTGATTTTCAATGCCAATTCGTCGGCTAACGTGCCTTATGGTTAATTTAATTATTCTGTTCTAAATGGCTAACATTCGGGATTGAGTTTCCAGTAAAATAATAAACTTTGACTCTTTGTCAAGCGCTTCATTTCAAAAATAGTTGTAGCGCTTGACAATATTTTGTATATTGCTTCTAACCCTGACAAGCCCCGAAAAAGCGCGGGACTTAACAACCGGAACCAAACAGGGTAATGAAAAGCCAAAACTGATTCTTAACGCAGAGGCGCAGAGTTTTTCTTTCTCTGCGTTCTCTGCGCCTCTGCGTTAAAAGAAGTGGTTCTGCTTAATTGCTAATTGGCTGCCATCGTATATCAGATTCCGGACTCGAAAATATACGATTTGCGATATGCGATCTACGATATGCGATTTTAAAAAAAAGCTCGACTTCTCCAATCGGAGATTGTCAATCAAAATTATCGACAACAGTGTTGCTGATAAAAAAACATAAGCGCCTAAGCTTCTTCCAAGACTTCACTTGAAAGAAGTGGCTCCATTGGAGCAGTAGTCATTTTAACAATTGAAACACACA
>JBHHWX010000449.1:0-5146 GCA_046756745.1 bacterium
AGTAACCCTGACAGGGTTAAATTTGAAATCGAATTTAAAGCTCCGGTTACTGCGACTTTGTCTCCTGGTTCCAATTGTGTTCTTCACCCAATTTTCTTTTCTTTCGGCGCAAGTCAATTCTGCTTTTGGCGAACGGTACGCAATTATTATCGGCGGCATCGGCGGACAGGAAGAATACACGGAAAAATATTTTTCCCAAACGAGCCGGCTTTTTGATCTTCTGGTTAATAAGATGGGCTATGACCCGGACAAGGTATCCTACTTGTTTGAGGACACGGGCTTCGATTCCCTGAATATCGATTATCAAGCGACTGCCGAAAATGTAAGAACTGTTTTCAGACAGGCTGGCCAGACAATGACAAAAAAGGATCAACTGCTGGTTTTTCTCGTGGGCCATGGGTCCTACGACGGTTTTTGGAGTAAATTTAATTTGGTGGGTCCGGATCTGCGCGACATCGATTTTAACTTGCTCCTTTCTCAACTTCCTACGAAAAAAATCATCCTCATCAACACAGCGAGCGCCAGCGGTCCGTTTATCGAAAAGTTGAGCAGCAAAGAGCGTGTGATTATCACTGCTACAAAGAACGGTTTTCAGCACTATGAAACCAATTACGCCGGTTTCTTCCTTGACGCCCTTTCAACTGAGGAAGCGGATTTCAACAAGGATAGCCGGATCAGTTTGAAAGAGGCGTTTCATTTTTCTAAAACCAGTCAGGACAGATGGTTTGAGGAGCAGAGGCGAATCCGGTCAGAGCATCCGATGTTGGATGATAATGGCGACGGGGAAGGCAGCCTGCACTTGGAGAAATCAAAGGATGGATTGTGGGCGAGCCGGGTTTTTCTCACCCCGGTTTCGCAAGAGATCCGGTCATCGTTTCAAAAAATAAAAACAGGAATGTCGACAAAAGCAGATAGTTTGCAATTGCAAAAAGTTGCCTTGGAAGAAGAAATTGAAACTTTAAAAGCACGAAAAAACCAGATGGGTGGTTCTGAATACACGAGTCAATTAGAGAATCTTCTCGTGCGATTGGCGAAAATTAATAGAGAATTAAAAAAGAAACCGGCCCCCAAGTAACCCTTCATCACATCGTGGCTATATTATTTTTATATTTTGAGCTTTGATGTTTGAGATTTATTTGGAATTTGGTTTTGGGGATTTGTGGCTTGGCCGTGTTATGAATGTCCATCGTTCTTTGCGTCAGATTTATGCAATTCTTTCTGGATGGCGTTTGCCAATACATTGGGAGTGACAGGCTTGGCAACGAATCCGCCGACGCCCAAGCTGAGCGCTTCTTGCACACGTTCAGACATAGCGTATCCTGACAAAATAAGAGCTTTCTGGTCCGATTGAAATTCGAGTATCTGCCTGAACGTTTCAACCCCATCAATCCCATTCATCACCATGTCTAAGAGAAGAAGATCCTGGGGATTTTCCTTGACGTAATTCACAGCCTCTTCTCCGCTTTGCACGGAATGCACTTCGTAACCTAAACGCTTGAGTAAATTGTCCGCGACAGAGCGTTGGATAGGATCATCATCAACAACTAAAATCCGTTCTCCATGACCGGTTTTGAGCTCGTTGATGTCGCCGTTGGTATGATCAAAATCACGTGAAGTGATAAAGTAGAGCGAAAAAGTGGTTCCTTTTCCTAATTGGGTATCGACGATAATATATCCGTTATGGTCTTCTAAAATGCCATGGACAATGCTGAGGCCGAGCCCGGATCCCCGCATACGGTCCATTTTTTTGTCGTAAAAAAAGGGTCGAAAATATTATCCATAATCTCATTAACGATTCCAGCGCCGTTATCAGAGATGCTCAATTTTACGTATTCGCCTTGCTTGACCGTTTGGTATCCTTTTAACGGTTGATCCAGGTAGACATTTTCAGTGATGATAGTCAAGACCCCTATGTCTTGCATGGCTTCCTGAGCATTGCGAATTAAATTGGTTAAAGCTCGAGTCAGTTGCGCGACGCCGCCTTTTATTTTGAGCAAGTCTTCTTGTAAGTCGAGTATGACTGCGATTTCTGCCGGTAAACGCTGGGTTCGCAAAATTTTTCTGATCAAATCATTTATATCAACAACATCCATGGCGTAATGTCCGCGTCTGCTTAAAGTGAGAAGTTGTTGATTGATTTCTGCGATTTTGTCGGCCGCAGACTCCATCTCGTCCACTAATTCGAGGACCGGATGTTGATTGTGCAGTTTTTCACGTATCAATGTCGGGTAAGCTGTTAATGGAGCGAGCAAATTATTGAAGTCGTGCGCGATTTGTCCGGCGACCCGTCCGGCTGTTTCCAACCGTTGTGCACGCGCCAATTCATCTTGTAGACGTTTCTGTTCGGTGATATCGCGCACCACAACCTGACCGGCCGGTCTGTTATCATAAACAATTGGGATAGCAACGATTTCGACCTCGATCTCCCGGCCATCTAAACGCAGTATTTTCTCCTGTAGTCGAGTGGCCTCATAGCTTTCCCGGATAACCTTTCGGATGCGATTTCTTACAATTTTACGCTCCTCAGCTTTCACAAAATGGAGGAGAGGCTTACCAACAACATCATCAATTTGGTTGGCTGCAAGAATCCTTAATCCTGCGTCATTGACATACACCCATTTCCCGCCGCTGTGTACGCCAATTGGAATGGGTGAGTATTTCAGCAGTCGCCGGAAACGCTCTTCGCTTTCCCGCAGCGCCTTTTCAGCCTGTTTTTGTTCGGTGACGTTTCTCGCGATTCCACGAACAGAAGTGCTCTCGCCGTTTTTGGAGACGATTGAGCTTCTGAACTCGAAAATACACTCATTTCCTTCCTTACTCGTAAAATAGAACAATCCACTGGTTTCGCCCTCTGTTTGGAGATCGTTGAGGTATTCGTCAATTTTGTGATGGTATTGATTGCCCACGAAATCTTTCAGATATTTCCCGGTTACTTCTTTGATGTCATATCCAAGGGATCGCGTGACGGCTAAATTAAGTTGAATGATTTTACCGTCAATCGAATGGATATAGACGATATCCGAAACATTATTAAACAGGTCGCGGTATTGTTCTTCGCGTTTCTTGATTTCTTCCCATTGTTTTTTTTGGGAAGCTAAAAACCGGCGCTGGTTCAGAACGATAATTGTGATGATCGTTGAAGCAAGCGCAAGGAAGACTACAGTCCCGAGACCAAGAGCCCACCATAACTCGGTCGATAGAGATGGCATAAAAATGCTCCTGTGAAACACAGATTTTCAACAATATTCATTGAAGAATGGATTATCGGCCAATAGAAGATCAAGTCGCCGAGTGATGCAGCCCCCATGATGTTGAATAAAGAAAACATCAACAAGTTACCGCTGAAGTAGATAAAAATACCACAACTTATCCAAAAACGCGGCTCTCTAAAAAGATACTGAATATTTTCCTTCTGCAAAGCATACAACAGATGGCCAGAAAAGATTAAAATGAGAACGGACTCTAGCGATGTTGTATAATTATCAAATTGGCTGAGATCTTCTACAAATAATTTTGCAGTAATCCAAATTGTTGTGAATAAAAGTATACTTAATCGTAAATTTTTTCTATACTCATTATTTTGAGGCCAAAATGAAAACATAAAAACCAAAAAACTATACTCGAACAACGTGTAAAGATGTCCAAGCCACAAAGTATTTGAATTATAGAACGATAACGAGAAACTAAGGAAGTCGATAGCTATAGAACCAACAAGAAACATAACAAGGATTCTCATTTCAACAGCGAGTCTGCGATACAGGAATAGACCGATCAAGAGTGGGAGTGCACAAGAAAATCCTGAGATGATGTTCAAGGTTTGCATGATTCGACACAGAAGAAAAGGTTGCAAACAAACGTAGTTGCATCTTTAGATATAGAATATACATTATTTTAACTCCTTTGTCAATTCAATTTTTGAATCACAAACGTGACCGTTCCGTAATCGATCCCAATTATGAGCACGATAGCGCAAGATTTCATTCTGAGAAGTGAACAGGTCCTATGGATCTTGCGCTGTCGTGTTTGTTGGTGATTGACCGAAAACTCAGCGAAAAGCTCCAGCACCCGTCCTCGTGTGCGTTTAGCGATGTAAAAAAACCAATCACTTATGACGCCCCGGGGACGGGGCGTCGAGCACAAAAAATGTGCGATTTAGAACCTCTTCGCGAAGGCGTCCCCGCCGAGCTAAGCAGGGATTCACCCTTTGGCCTAGAAACGCGGTCGGAAAAGCCCAAATCCCTTCCCGAAGGCGTCTCGCCGAGGGCTTCTCAGCATAGAGTCTGCTCGGCGAGGACGCCGTCGCGAAGGGAAACACACCTTCCGACCTCGTTTCTAGATGCCTTCGGGCAAGTGAGAATTGTTTTCGGTCAATCACTGGTTAGTGTCTGAACGAAAACTCTTTAAGATGCTCAAGCACCCGTCCCCGTGTGCGTTTGACGCTTTGTAAAAACAATTGATTACGACGCCCCGAGGACGGGGCTTAGAGCTTATTTCTGAGTTTTCGGTCAATCACTAGTTAGATTTTTTTGATTAGAAGCTGGATGCTAATTCCGGATATTCCTTTGTCCTGTTCAGCTCGTTTGCTTTTGGACAGAACGGTGGGCAGAGAAAATTGCGATCACCTAAGAATCCGGTTACGATATCGTTTCCCTTTGAATCGACGCCGACTAAAATTAGGTGAGGCTTGGCTTCATCATTTAATCCGAAATAGAATCGAATGCCAACGGCGCCTTCTTGTGCTCGTATATTAAAAGTGTCTATTATTCAGACAGAAGTTGTGTGTAACATCTGTATTTAATTCTATTTTGATTTTTGTTATTCGATTTATTTATTTGGTTCAATGTTCTTTGACAATCGGTTCTTTTTGGAGCAGCGGTCGTCTAATTCGATACTTTCTTAGTGTTGAATTAGACCCATGGAAGATACTCAAAGCAAACATTGTGCAGTATGTCATGCGTCTTTTATTCCGGATAAGCGAGTCGGCGCTCGCCAACTGGTCTGTTTTAAACTCCGTTGCCAACAAGAACGCAAGCGACGCAGCCAAAAGCGCTGGGTGAGCCAAAACCCCGGCTATTTTCAGGAGCGCTATCGCTATGTGAAAGAGTGGTTGGCAGCTCATCCGGGCTATCTGCGCCAGTATCGGGCC
>JBHHWX010000450.1:0-5128 GCA_046756745.1 bacterium
GGATTGGTTAAAAATCGAATGCTTTCATAGAGTGAAAATTGCCGGCATGCAGGACGAAGGCAAGTGCGTAGTCATAAAGAAGCAGAACGACGCCGGTCAGTGAAAGCTGCATGTGGATATTTGGAACAGCAGCATACCGCTGCCGGGTATGGAAACCGGAACGAATGAGTCGTGACTATTTTAAGCACTTTCCTTACAGTTGTCATTCGAGACTGTTTTTTAGGTGAGAAATCTGTTAGGTTTTGAGGACAGGAAATATGTTATGAGAAAAAAGTTTATTGTTGTGTCGGCTATCTTGCTCTGTGTTATTTTGGCTTTTTGGGCTATTCGATTGTCTATTAGAAAAACCATAGATACTGCGAAACACAGCGGAAATATCTACAGTTCAATTAAGCAGGATCCAAAATATCCGTATGTTGGTATTTGGAAGACAGATTCCACTGTAAATTTCGGGATAATAATTGATGAAGCATCCACTGATCAGTATTCAGTATCTTTCTTTGGTCCTGGGGGTCGTTTCAAGCCAGGAACTTGGATGCCCAACACCACCGTAATCAATGATTCAAGCTATCGAATAATTGACAAAGATATTATTGAGATTAACAAAGGGTTTGGATTTACCAGATATTATCGTATGAGCAATGTTGAGCAGCGCGAGAAAGAATAAAGGTAAAGACTCTCGTGGATCGTTCTTGAACAATTCAGGATAGGAATGCAGCCCGCAGAGATTCTCAAAATAGAATACTCAACAAAGCAAAGAATTGAACACTTGCATCCCCAACGAATCAGTGCAGATACAGATTTCTCACCCCGTCAAAAAGCGTCGGGATTCGAAATGACATATAATAAATAGATTGATTTATAGTAGCTTGAACCCCTCAAGTATCACAATCATTGATGCCCGGGCAGATGAAGCCGGTGATTTTCTCTGTGTATAAGAAACGCGAAATTATCTGGATGCAAGCCGGGCGTAGCGGCAATTATTTCGGAGATAAGGAGTTGCAAGAATATTTGGACTGCGACTTTGAGATTGCAATGGGCTTTACCGTAGAACAAAGAGAACTTAAAAAATGAAATTTAGCAGTCACGTAAAAACTAAACTGTCTTTTTACATGATTGCAGAGGATGAAATCACAGAAGCTCTCAAGGAGACGCAGTTAGAATGTAATGATGTTGTTGAAAACTCCAAGATTTTTATTATCATGTTGAGAGACAGGCCTTTTGTGGTCGTCGCATCAATCGACAAAGAAACAATAATAACCGCTTATCCAACAGATAAGCAAACGATTTTAAATAGAAGAAGGTCAGGAAGATGGATTTGCAAATAGACATGAATTCTTTTGACAAAAAAGTGGATGAAGAAACGGGATCTATTCTTTTTTATAAAAAGGGATTTCAAGGCATTCCGGATAGAGTCCTACAAGGAGACGGTTTTACAGTTGAAATCAAAGATGATGATGTCGTGATGTTTGATATCTATAACCCGGAATATATTTTGTCAAAGTTGTTGAGAGAAACGGTTTCCGAGTAGAGTTGCGGCAATCATTTGTGGCACTAATAATTGCAAGAAGCTTAAGGTCGCAATTATGGCGATTTTTGTAGAAAATATCAATGAACGCACCCGCATTCCACACGAAGCCATTTTGGATGTGTTGGAGCAGATCAAGACCAAGTTCAGGCCACAGAAGATTATCCTGTTCGGTTCGTATGCGTATGGTAACCCGAGACCGGAGAGCGATGTGGATTTGATGGTGGTTATGGAAACAGAACTTAAGCAATCCGAACAGGCTCTCGAGATATTGAGAAAACTGGATTTTAGGTTTGGCATGGACTTGATTGTCCGAACTCCAAGGGTGTTAAAGCAAAGCATCGAGTGGGGAGACTTTTTCCTTCAGGATGTGGTTGAAAAGGGCATCGTTTTATATGACTCCTCTCGTTAAAGAATGGGTCAGCAAAGCGGAAGGTGACTGGCATTCAGCAAATCGTGAATCACGGGTACGGAAAAACCGAATTATGATGCCGCCTGTTTTCACGCGCAACAATGCGCAGAAAAGTATTTAAAAGCTTATTTGCAGTTTAAGAAGGATAAATTTGGAAAAACCCATAATCTTTTGGAGTTGAAGAAACAATGTTCAAAGTTTGACCCTGCATTTGAACTCCAGCACGACATTTTGTATGAATTGAATCATTACGCTGTTTCATTCCGATATCCTGGAGAAGGTGCAGTGAAGAGTGAAGCAAAGAGAGCCGTCAAAGCAGTAAAAATTATTCGAGATTTTGTTCGTGAAAGACTCGGGTTAGAAAGTTAGGAGTTTCCATGCCACACATTTACCAGGACATTCTCAACGAGGTACAGAAACCCGTTCGCTACTTGGGCAACGAGTGGAACGTCATCCGGAAATCGAAAGAAGCGGCGCGTAAAAGAGTGGCGCTGTGCTTTCCTGACAGCTACGAAATCGGCATGTCGCACCTCGGCTTGCGGCTCCTGTATGCGATTTTGAATGAACGAGAAGACACTGCGGCGGAACGGGTTTACACGCCCTGGGTCGACATGGAAGCTAAACTTCGAGAGAGGGGTCTACCTTTGGTGTCGTTGGAAACGCAGACGCCGCTCTCGGAATTCGACGTCGTCGGGTTTTCTTTGCAGTACGAGCTGGAATACACCAACATCCTGACCATGCTCGATTTGGGCGGCATTCCGCTCTATTCCAAAGATCGTTCTGCCGACGCCCCGCTGGTTATCGGCGGTGGTCCGTGTGCCTTCAGCCCGGAGCCGGTGGCGGACTTTTTCGACTGTTTTTTAATCGGCGATGGGGAAGAGGCCTTTGCAAAAGTCATCGACCGCTTTGTGGAACTGCGCGACCGCGGACTCTCCCGCGAAGAAATCCTCAAGGACATCGCGGAGTTGGAGGGGCTGTACGTGTCGAGTTTGTATGAAACGCAGATAGACCCGGAAACTGGATTCGAAGTAGTCAGCGGCAGCACGTCTGCGCCGTTCCCGGTGTTGCGCACATACGTTGAGGACATCAACAACTATCCGTTTCCTGCGGACATTCTCGTACCGCACAGCGATATCGTGCATGATCGCGTTTCCATCGAAATTGCGCGTGGCTGTACCGAGGGCTGCCGGTTTTGTCAAGCCGGCACGATTTATCGACCGGTGCGCGAACGCAAGCCGGAAGAGATTATCAAATCAGTCATGAAAAGCCTGGAACAAACCGGTTTCGATTCGGCGTCGTTAACATCGCTGTCGACCGCTGATTTTAGCTGTATCGGCCCGCTGGCGCAGAAACTCAGCGACGAGCTCGAGAAACGGCAAACGGCTATGGCGGTGTCCTCCATGCGGGTTTATGGCATGACCGACTCTCTGGGGGAAAGCCTGTCGAAAGTGCGGCGCGCCGGGTTCACCATTGCCCCGGAGGCCGGCAGTCAGCGCATGCGCGACGTCATCAACAAAGGCATCACCGAGGAGGTGATTCTCCACGGCGCCGATACCGCATTTCGGAACGGCTGGAGCCATGTCAAGCTTTATTTTATGATCGGCTTGCCAACCGAAACCGAGACGGACTTGCGGGCGATCGTGGATTTGGGCATCAAAATCTTACGGCTGGCCGAAAAGGAGCACGGCAAAAATGCGCAAGTTACCATCAGCGTATCGTCGCACATCCCCAAGCCGCATGCGCCGTTTCAGTGGTTGGGAGTCGAAGACGGGGAATCGCTGCGGCAAAAACAAAAATTCCTGCTCAGCCTCATTCGTCCGCATAAACGCATTCGCTTCAAATGGCACGACGTCGAGCACACCTGGCTGGAAGCGATTTTCTCGCGCGGCGATAGAAGATTGAATAAGGCTATCGAGCTGGCGTATCGACGCGGCTGCCGTTTTGACGCTTGGACCGACCAATTGAGACTGGATATTTGGCGGCAGGTGTTCGACGAGCTGCACATCGACACAGAATTATGGATGAAAGACATTCCGCTGTATTCGCCCTTGCCCTGGGACCATCTCGACTCGCAGGTCAAAAAGGACTTTCTCATTCGTGAGCTTAAACGGGCGCTCAAAGGGCGTTTTTCTCCGGCATGTGAAAAGCCGTACAAAAAGCAGAGCGAATCCAACCGAACCGACCTCGGCAAGCCGGAAGAAAGCGACAAGCTGGTGTGCTACCACTGCGGCCTGGACTGTGATCTGGACTCCATCCGTCAGGAGAGAATCGAGAGTTGGAACAGTCTGGAAAAAGGCATTGCGGTAGAAACCAAATCTGTGGACGAGTTGTTTGCCAACGCCGTGCGCATGATCACTCGCTATCGCGCCTCTTATCGCAAAACCGGCGAATTTCGGTTTTTGTCGGCTCTCGATCTGACTCGAACGTTTACTCGTGCTTTTGCCCGAGCCAAAATTCCTTTGAAGTACAGCGAGGGCTATCATCCGGCGCCGACTATCTCATTCGGTCCGGCATTGTCAGTCGGGTTGGAGAGCGCCGAAGAATTCTTGGATTTTGAAACCGTGTTGGGAATCCCGGCAAATGAGCTTTTGCAGAAACTTAACGAGCAGTTGCCGGAGGGGCTGCAATTTAGTGAACTGACAAAAATCGACCGTAACAGCGAATCCCTTTTCAGCATGATTGACACCGCAGAGTATTCCGTAACCCTGGACTCCGAGTTATTACAAGCCCGCCTTCGGACGAACGGTTCCGAGCGTCAGGATAACGTAGCGAAGCAGCATCAAGCTTTGATCGCAGACTTCCTGAGTCAAGACTCGGTCATGATGACCAAAATGCACAGAGGTAAAAAACGCGCGCGGGACGTCAAACCGCTGATCAAAAAAATCGAGGTCATGAACGGCGTCCAGCCGCTGCAGCTTCGTCTGCTTTTGAGCGCCGGCAGAGGGGGAAGCGTGCGCCCGGAAAATCTGCTGGAAAAAATCTATGGCGTATCTCTCGATTGCTTCAAAATCAGACGAGAGCGCCTTTTGGTGGAAAGAAAGGGTGTGTTTCATTCTCCGATTGAGATGGCTGAATGGAAATGCTAAAAAAATATCTCAAAGATCTGCAAACCACTTTAAACCAGGGAGATGCGCGTGAGGAAAGTTACTATTCACACCTCAAAGATTTGCTTTTAGCTTTTGCCGAAA
>JBHHWX010000451.1:0-5124 GCA_046756745.1 bacterium
CGATGGGCTTCATACCTGGAGCCATGAGACGGTGTGCTGAAGGCCCGAACGGTATAGTGGATTAGTAAGATTTGTTCGCGAGCGAAGAGAAAGCCGACCTTAAAGGAGGCCCCTTGTTTGAGTAGCTACTTCACTTTGGCAACATTTTCTGAACATCCAGTTGGTCACTGACCAACCAGCCCAACCGAACCGCCTTGGTAGGTGATCCGTATGCCCGGTGGTGTGGGAGGGGAGCGGTCGTGAGGCCGCCCCCTATCCCGATCGCTGTGTGCTTCTCTCACAGTCCGGACTTGAAATCCCCGCCGCAGCAGACGCGGTAGCCCTGGGAACTGACTTTGAAGGTAAATGTTTTTTGGTGTACGCCGAGCCGGTCAAGAACCGCAGCTTGATGTTTCTCCTTACCAGGATCGATGCCAACAACAATTTTTTCGGCAATTGACTTTCTTTTGTTTTCTAATATCTTGTAGTCCATGATTGACTCCCACTACTTTGTGATTAAAATGATGGTTTAATCCAAATTTAGGGCGTTGTCGCTTTCCGAACAATTCGGATAAGACCAACGCCCGTAGTGGGAGTATAGAAATCGTTAGGAGGACGCGACCACATTGCGATATTGTCAAGGCCTACCGGATGCTCAGGTAGTTACATTACGGAACAGGATCTGGTCTTCGGTGAAAATAAGCTTTTGCTGAAGAATTTGTCCCAATATGATCAGTAAATTCATAGAAAATTGCAGCCTTAAACGAAATCCCCTAAGTCTGCTGCTTCTACTGCACCTACTCTCACCCGAAAGTTCGCATGCTCAAACCAACAACATGAGGTTCAGTCGAATCACCGCCGAACAGGGCCTTTCGCAAGGCACCGTCCTTTGCGCATTGCAGGATCGGCGCGGTTTTATGTGGTTCGGTACTCAGGACGGGCTGAATCGCTACGACGGTTACCACTTCAGAGTCTACAAGCACAAACCTGACGACGCCAACAGCCTGAGCGAAAACTGGGTTTGGATGATCTTTGAGGACAGCTTGGGGTACTTGTGGATTGGCACGTTTGGCGGCGGCGCCTGCCGCTTCGACCCGGAGACTGAAACCTTTGTCACCTATAGGCACGATCCTGAAAATCCCCGCAGTTTGAGCCACGACACCGTCTGGTCATTTTACGAATCTTCGGACGGAATCCTCTGGATCGGCGCTAATGACGGGCTGAACAGATTGGATCCGAAAACCGGCGCCTTTTCCTATTACCAACCCTCCCCCACGGAACCGAATGTCTTTCGAATAGAGCCGGGGAAGCCGGGATTCCTCTGGTTGCTGACTCCAGTGGGATTACACCGATTTGATGTTTCCAGCGCAACGTTTGAACACTACCGCACCGATGCCGCCGATTCCAGTCGCCTGGGGAACGTTATGCGCAATCTCGCCAGAGGACATAAAGGCGTGTTCTGGTTGGGCACTACCGATAACGGCTTGAATCGCTTCGACACCGGAACCGGGCGTGTCGTTCGCTATACACACAATTCAAGGGCGCCCGCGAGCAGCCCGGCAAGCAATTACATCTCAGCGGTTTATGAAGATGCGTTTGGCGTCGTGTGGGCCGGCACCCGCAATCATGGCCTCTCACTGCTCCGGTTCAACGGTCCGGATGTGCAACACGCTCTACACCTTCGCCACAACCCATCCGATCCCAGCAGTCTCAGCCACGATTACATTTTCTCCATTTACGAAAGCCCATCCGGGCAGGTTTGGGTCGGCACCCGCGATGGTTTGAACCGCTTCGACCGCCACAATCGCAAGTTCACGCTCTATCAAGCATCCCCCAACGCCCCGAACAGCCTGAGCCACAAAAACGTGCTGCCCATCTTTGCATCGCGAAAAAAACCGGGCGTCCTCTGGGTTGGCACCTACGATGGTTTGAACCGGCTGGACCAAAAGAGCGGGCGCATCACCCATTACCGAAGCGACACAAAAAATCCGGCCGGAAGTTTGACCAGCAGTTATTGTCTTTCGCTTTATGAGGATCGCGCCGGCGATCTTTGGGTCGGCACGCGCGGCGGCCTCACTCAAATCCGTTTTGACGGCAAAGGCAACGAAACGTTTACCCAGTATCGACACGATCCCGAGGACGATTCGAGCCTCAGCAACGACACGATTCACTGTATCTATGAAGACCGTTCCGGCGTTCTCTGGATCGGAACGGGCGGCGAAGGCTTGTGCCGGTACAATAGCAACGGCGCCTTCACGCGCTACCAGCCTGATGCTGCCAGACCGGAGAGTTTGCAGGACCCATTTGTCTTTGCCTTGCTGGAAGACCGGCGCGGGCGTTTCTGGGTGGGAACCGCCGCCGATGGCTTGAACTTGTTCGACCGGATGAACGGCACGGTTCGCCACTTTCGACACGATCCATCCAATCCCGCCAGCCTCAGCAACAACCGGGTTTTGTGCCTCACGGAAACGCAGTCCGGAGATATTTGGGTGGGAACGGCTGCCGGTCTCAACAAGCTGGTTGTGCCGACCACACCGGAAGAAGATTTTTCGTTCGTGCAATATCATGAAGCCGACGGCCTTCCCAATGAAGTCATTTACGGTATTTTGGAGGACGACGCCGGCCACCTTTGGATAAGCACCAACCGGGGACTGGCGAAAGTCAGGCCCGGCGTGGAAGGCCTAAAAGTGCGCACTTACACAGCCGCGGACGGCTTGCAGAGCGACGAGTTCAATCACAATTCGTTCCACAAAGACGGCGACGGCTGGATGTATTTTGGCGGCGTCAACGGCCTCAATGCTTTTCATCCGGACAGCGTCAAAGACAACCCTTATGTGCCGCCGGTGGTGATTACCGATTTCAAGATATTGAATGAAACCGTGCCGATTGCTCGCCCCATGCCGAACCATTCCTCCCGTGAGGGGAGATCACAGGGAGGTGTTTCACCTTTACGGCTCACCAAATCCATTACCCACACGAAAGAGGTCACTCTTTCCTACAAACACAATGTGTTTTCCTTCGAGTTTGTGGCGCTAAACTTCACATTTCCTGAGAAAAATCAGTACGCTTACATGATGGAGGGATTCGATGAGGATTGGATTTATTGCGGCACCCGTCGGTTTGCTACCTATACTAACCTCGACCCCGGCGACTACCTCTTTCGCGTGAAAGGCAGCAACAACGACGACGTCTGGAATGAAACAGGGGTGTCGATCAAAGTCAAAATTACGCCACCGCCGTGGCAAACCTGGTGGGCTTACGGACTGTATGCCCTCGCTTTCCTCGGAAGCCTGGCGGGATTTGTTCGATATAAAATTCGGTCTGCTGAAAGAGAGTTGGAAGCCAAAGCCGCCATCGAGCGCGCTAAAATCGAGGAACGGGAACGCGTGCGCCGAAACAGCTCTGCGGACTTCCATGACGAAGCCGGGCACATGATAACTAAGATTACGCTGTTCCTCGAATTAGCCAAAAGAAAAGCCGGCGGCGATTCCGGGTTGGCTGAGTATCTGAACAAAATCGAAGAAAACACCAAAGCCTTGTCGAGTGGGATGCGGGATTTTATCTGGGGCCTGGATCCTGAAAAAGATTCACTGTATGACACGCTGCTGCGCTTAAAAGATTTCGGCAACAACTTGTTTCAGCATAGCGAAATCCGTTTTCAAGCCAGCGGCATCAAGCCTTCATTCAAACAGGTTGACCTCCCTATGCACTACCGTCGCTCGATGATATTTATTTTCAAAGAGGCGATGAATAACTGCCTGAAACACTCCGGAGCTGACTCTGCCTGTCTGAAAGCTGACTTCGACCGCGATGAATTGACGATAGCCTTTGAGGATAACGGCGCCGGATTTGAGCAAACCAAAAACAATGAAGGGTACGGCCTCAAGAACATGGCTGCGCGTGCGGAAAAAATCGGGGCGAGGTTGGAGATTAGCTCAATTCAAGGAAATGGGACAAGAATCTATTTCAAAAAAAGTTTTGACGACAAAGGAGTCTCAACACAAAGTCAAAATGATTGAAGACAAAATAATTACTCATCTAAGAAACCATTTTGCGATAACGCCTTTCCAACGGATAGAAACAACCCAACGGATGAGATGCTGTTGTATCGGTTGGGTTCTTCAATCCGTTGGAACTGTTTTGTTAGGTATCGAGATAATATACCGCATATGGGTAATTGAACATACACATTACATTTCGTAAGTTCGCAGCATGAACATCGACAACATCACAGTTGCGATTGTCGAAGATGACCGCGAAATCCGCCAACTGCTGACCCTTATTATTGACGGCTCTCCGGGGTATGAATGCAAACAATCGTTCAACGATTGCGAGACCGCGATTTCGGAAATCGTGGCGAACCCACCCGACGTGGTGTTGATGGATATCGACCTGCCCGGCATGTCCGGCATAGAAGGGGTGAAGCGATTGAAAACAGAGCTGCCGGACACCGATTTCATCATGCTGACCATCAAAGAGGACGACGACTCCATCTTCGACTCCGTCTGTGCCGGCGCCACCGGCTACCTGGTGAAAGACATGCCGCCGGCGGACTTGCTGCAGGCCATCAAGGAAGTGTACGAAGGTGGCGCCCCTATGAGCGCCAACATTGCCCGCCGTGTGGTGACTTCTTTCAAGAAAAGTACCGAATCGCCCTTGACCCCCAGGGAAACGGAAATCCTGCAAAAACTGTGTGACGGCGATAATTACAAAACAATCGCGGCGGCATTATTCATCAGCGGCGATACCGTACGCGCCCACATCAAGAATATCTACCAAAAGCTCCACGTTAGCTCCCGAGCCGAAGTTGTAAAAAAAGCCATCCGCGACCGCTTGATTTGATCTGTCCCCGTCTATAAAAATGGTTGAACGCAGAGATCGCGAAGGTTTGATTGAGAGAAATGACACCAACAGGATTCACCTCACCAGCAAGAGTTTCCTGGTTTGTACGATGTTCTTTCCTGCGGCTTTAACTTTCAACCTGTAAAAATAGACGCCACTGGCAACCTCCCTGGTCAAATCATCTCGCCCATTCCAAACAACGGAATAACTTCCCGCGACTTGATTCTTATTCACCAAAGTCCGCACTTCCTGCCCCAGAAGATTGTAAATGCTCAAAGTCACCATGCCGTCCCTCGCAAGTTG
>JBHHWX010000452.1:0-5123 GCA_046756745.1 bacterium
ACTGCAGAGCAACTTGGGCCGCCTGCCAGGTCTGGCATTCCAATTGATGCCTATTTCGTCACACCTACCATCGGTAGTGAAATTGCAGCATTTAAATATATCCTGCCCATTGAGGCAGTACGGATTTCTGAGGTAATGGAAAATTATAGAGTGGGCACCTTGGGCTTGCGTACGATTGCTGATGCAACGCAGGCACTTGAAGATAACGCGATCGAGATTATTAAAATACCTGAAGACATTTATTTCAAACTTTCAAATTTAACCTATGACGAGGCTAAAGAGAAAGCAGGGGCTTTGATTACAGCCATGCCAAAATTTGCTGACCAATATCTTGATACTACAGTTGAGCGTTTTTTTGTTGCCCTGTATGGGCAGAGACTTGATGGTCAATTAGCAGGGTCAACAGAGAGGATTGTTGCCGTTTACGATGGCTTATCGAGAGTAGGCAACACAGCATTGACTATTTATGGTGGTGGGCTTGGTGCTGCGTCGGCAGCTTCAAAAGCCATCAGAGCCGGAAAAAGCTTGTACTCTGTGACTACGAAGGGTGGTCGGAAGATCCTGCGTCGCTCCTTGTTGAAACGAAAATACGGCTTGGTACCCAGCATATGGACCACACTTCCCGGGAGGGTCGGTAAGCCGATGCAACGGCTTGCACAAAGTGGCCGAGCTGATACGGTACGTCGATATTTAAAATTAGATATTACACCCACAGTGGACGAATATATGTGGATGTTGCAGAGGTCACGTCGGCGCGGACGGGGATTTAGTTCAGCCGTCAACAATTTGAAAGAAGAACTCCAAGTGCTAAAAAACAAAGGTAACTTTTCGGGGACTGATGCGATCAGGGCTGAACGTAAGATCGAAAAAGTCAAACGGCGCCTAGCCAGTAAACAGGCAGAGTTAAAGAGAATGAAAGAAGTGATAGCAGACGTCGATGCCGCGATCAGCGGTAGATCCGGACGCAATTTGCTGGCTCATGAATTATTAGATAAGGATCTGGCAGGGAATTTACTCGCCGGTGATCGTCTTGCCGGCCAGCGGGTAGAAGACTTGTATGATGCTGTTGTCAATAAAAGAATCGCATCACAGTTTCCAGAAGGGCGGCGGACACTTTTAGAATCAGCTAATCGCAGACCAAATGGTTTACGAGCTACAGGTGGCGACGTGTCTAACCTGCGCATGCCACTCATCCAATATATTGATCCAGAAAAGTTAGATGTTGCCGGGGTGCTTTATTTGTCCGAGACCTTTGTCAATAAAGCCGATAATGCCCTGGATGTTGCTCGTAAAATTAAGGCCATAATCTTAGATGCAAGATTGGTTCAGTCGAGGCGTATGATGCAGAAAATGGGCAAGAAAAAAATCGATAAAGAAGTCATGGCTGCGGTTAATAAGCTTAAAGTAGAAATTCACACGCCGGTAGATCTTAGTAGAAATAAAAATATTATGAATAAGGTTGAAGAGCTTGTCGGAGATGATGCAGCAAAAATCGCTTATCAGCATACTGAAGTCCCGTTTGAAGAATGGCGTTCTTTTGCACTGCGTGATGAAGCTAGACGTGGGGCGATATTTCCTGATGAAGCGGATTTCAAAACCATCGTTGACGGCAAGCCGCATTATGCGAATTCAATTTTCGAGGATAAGACCCGGCCACCGCATGAGCTTCTTGCCGAGCTTACTGCCGAAATGCGTGTGAAACTGAGCAAACTTGCAGACCATCGTGATTTGGCTCGAAAAAATAGTGAACTATTACAATTGCATGACGATTTCATCAAAAAAGGTATCTGGCGCATGGATGGCATTACTGATTCTTTACCTGATGATGGCTTGTGGCTAATGAAGTTCTTATATAAAATGGAAAAAATAATTGAGAAAAAGTAAAATATATAGGAGATAATCCATGAAACTCTTCAGCCGGCATTTCATCTTTAAACATAAAACGTCTTTTCTCTTCATTTTATTAGCATTCTTTTTGTTTCTCTCACCTCTCTCTACAGCGGAAGAACCTGACTCAAAAGTTATCCTCGTATTTGACGCATCCGGCAGTATGTGGGAGAGTGTCGACGAAGAGCCTAAATTTATGATTGCCAGAAAAGTAATAAACGAAATGATAAAAGAATGGGATCCGGGTGTACATCTTGGCCTCATAGTGTACGGACACCGTGAAAGAGAGAGTTGCACGGATATAGAATCTCTCATACCTGTCTCCAAAGTAAATCCCAAAAAGTTCATGAAAACCATTAAATCTATTGATCCCACAGGCGAGACCCCACTCACCCAGGCCGTAGTCGAGGCAGCTAAAGAACTGAAATATACTGAAGAGAAAGCCACCGTGATCCTTGTCAGTGACGGCAAGGAAACGTGCAATGCTGACCCTTGTGCTGTGAGTAAAGAGTTAGAACAGGCCGGGGTTGATTTCACCATACACGTAATTGGCTTTGATTTGAATCAGGAAGAACGTGACGCCCTGCAATGTCTGGCCGGAAATACCGGTGGAAGATTTTTTGCCGCCACCGACGCTCCAGCCCTTAAGAATGCCCTCAGGGATACTCTGGAAACCGTATCTGGTGATCTACGCCCTACTACGGAGTTCGTTGCCGTTCTCAGTGAGGGTTCCGAGCAGCAGGTCAGGGAGAACGTGGCCTGGACTGTGAGACGGCTCACCGACGACGGCACGGCAGAAGCCCAGCCGATACTGACAGTGACTGGCATTATCGGTACTGGTGACCTGCCTGGCGGCCGTTATCTGGTGGAGGCGGCTTTAGGCAACGCCATAGGCCAAAAAACTATCAAAGTGGACCGCAAACGCCCGGTTCGACATAAGGTGTCTCTGGACGCAGCAGAAGTAACGGTGACTGCTCTGCTGTCACCAGATGCCGCTCCGGTTCCGGCAGAATTATTGTCATGGTCAGTTTCAGGTCTGGAGCCAGGCAGTAAGGTTATTGAGTCGGTAGGTGCCAATCCTCAAACAATCATTCTCTCAGCAGGGAGCTACTCGCTCTCAGCCTCTGGCGGTAACACCAGGGGAGAAATGTTAGCTCAGAATATTACTGCAGGTCAGATCATTGATGATGCCACGATCAACCTGCATGCCGGGTTTGCAGAATTCACTGCGGTTCATGGCACTGCAGGCAACGATGTAGAAGGTCCAATTGATTGGAAAATCAGCCTGATTACTGACGATGGTGTCGAAACTCTGATACCCCATGCGGGTGTCGCCAATCCATCTCGCGCACTGCTAGCCGCTGCTGACTATGTGGTCATGGCACGTGCCGGTCAGGCCCGTGGGAGAGCCAAATTTACAATTGCTGCCGGGGAGATCGTTGCTGTACCGGTTCGCCTTGATGCAAATAATGTTCACCTGACAGCTGTTGCAGTTACCGATGGTCCACCGTTGCCTGGTATAGAATGGACGGTCTTTGCTGAAAATCTGACAGGTGATTGGAATCAGGACCTTGCGGCCAGCGCTAGCGACAATCCGAGCGTTCTGAGCCTGTCTCCAGGCCGTTATCTTGCAAGGGCTGAACTGGGTACGATTACCGGTGAAGCAGAGTTTTTGGTGCCAATCGATGGTACGACACAGGCTACGGTCAACATGGATATCGGCTTCGCCAGGTTCACTGCAATCTCTAGCGAGACCGACAAGCTGATCGTTAAAGGTGTTCAATGGCATATTACGCCTGTGGATGTTGATGACGCCACCCCTATAACAAGTGGTGCAAACCCGAGCGAAATATTCACTCTGGCAACAGGTCGTTATCTGGTTCGGGCTGAAGCCGCCGACAGCAGCGCCGAGGTACCATTTGAGATAATCGCCGGCGAGCGGATAGAAAAAAACCTGGTCCTGGACACCCAGCGCGTTCATCTTACCGCCGTGCCGGAAGAGGGGCAACCACCGCTTGAGAATGATGTTGCATGGGGTATTCACATGGTCAGTGCTGACGGTGTGGTCGGCAGAGATCCGGTTGCAACGAAGTATGGTGGCACGGTAACAACCTTTTTGCGCCCGGGCGCGTACAAAGCGGTTGCAACTGTAGGCAAGGGTCGAGGCGAAAAACTTTTTCAGGTGATGCCTGAAGGGACTCTCGACGTAGAGGTTGTGGTCGTAATCGGCAATCTGCGCCTGACGGCCGTTGCGACGTCCAATGGTCCGCCCATAGAGGATCTGGTACACTGGGAAATATTTTCACTCGGGACTGAGGGGGAGCCTGAAAGTAATCCAATCATGACAAGTATTGGAAATCCACGAGCGTTCGATCTGCCGCCTGGTCGTTTTCTCGTTAAAGCTGCTGCCGGAAGTGGCCGCGCCGAGGTAGTCGTCGACCTTGCAGCCAACACGATCAGCGAGCGGAATCTCGTAATGGATGTTGGTTGGGTACGCTTAAAGGTGTTACCGCAAGTGGGCGAAAAGCCCTTTGAATCGGCATCCTGGAAGGTCTATCCTGTAGGTGATGGTGGTAAACCGAGTACGGATTCCATCAGTCATGGTCCTTATAATCCGCAACGTTTTACATTGTCTGCCGGAAAGTATATTGCAGAGGTAGAAGTTGGCAAAGGCAGCAGTAAGGCTGAGTTTGAGGTCAAGGCAGGTGAGTTCACGGAGATGACTGTGATTGTTGGGGTTGGAGATGTGAAGTTATCCGCCATTCCCGTAGAAGGGGCGAAGCTGTTTGGTACTGCCTCATGGGAAGTCTATCCTGCAGGTGATGATGACAAGCCGGCCTCGGATTACATCAGTCATGGTTATTATAACCCCCAACGATTTACGTTGCCCGCCGGAAAGTATATTGCAGAGGTGGAAGTGGGACAAGGCAGTGCCAGGACAGAGTTTGAGGTCAAGCCAGGTGAGGCCACAGAAGTAACAGTGATTGTTGGTGTTGGAGATGTGAATCTGTCTGCTGTCCCTATGGAAGGCGGCAAGCTGTTAGGCGGTGCTTCCTGGGAAATCTATCCTGTAGGTGACGATGGCAACCCTGCTAAAAACTCCATCAGTCATGGTTATTATAATCCTCAGCGTTTTACGTTGCCCTCCGGAAAGTATATTGCAGAGGTGGAAGTGGGAGAGGGCAGTGCCAGGACAGAGTTTGAGGTCAAGCCAGGTGAGGCCACAGAAGTAACAG
>JBHHWX010000453.1:0-5113 GCA_046756745.1 bacterium
AAAAAATGCTCTCTTTTTATTCGTCAAAATTTGATTAATAAAAATCTCCGGTAGTGCGTCAACTAAGACCCAAAGCCAAATTGCAGCCGCTACTATTAAGAGTATTGAAATTGGAGTCATATCCACTTTGGGATTTCGGATTTGACATTTGAGATTTATTTGTTATTTGGGAATTGGATTTTGCAATTTTATTTTTTCATTTTGCATTTACGGTTCCGCCGCGCTGGGTGCTTCCTCAATCTGTGTGACTAATCTTCATCCAGCTCGAATGGCCGCCGCTGATACAGCTTTTCGACAATGAACAGCTCGACAATATCGGAATCGAGCTTACCGGCCCTTGCCTCATCCCGAAGAATATTCAGCGCTTCCTCGACCGGATGGGCCTCTTTGTAAGGCCGATCGGGCGAACTCAAGGCATCAAAGACATCGGCGATACACATAATTCTTGATTGAATTGGAATTTCGTCTCCTGATAAACCCAAAGGATAACCGGTGCCGTCGAGAAATTCATGATGGCCGGCCGCATATCTCGAAATATTTTGCAAATCTTTGGTAAATGGAATCTTGTCAAGAATGCTGATCGTTTGGAGAACATGAGATTGCATTTCTTCATATTCACTTTCGGTCAAGTTTCCCCGAATAACTGAAAGACTTTCATGCTCCCCGTGGGTCAAGTAAGTACATTTTCTCCCTCGGCTATTAAGGTAGGTCTTTTCTGCTATCTTTTTGAGCTGAATTCTCTCTTCTTCTTTTAAATACCCCGGAATGTTAATCCGCTTTATAAAATTCAAAGCTTCATCAATTTCAGCGATCGTCTGGCGCCGTTCAGCGTCTAAAGAGTCTGGGACGGTATTGTTTTCAAGAAGCGCTTCAAACTTCTTTTCAATGAACTGTGCGTTTACCTGACTCTTAATGCCCTCAAATCTTTCTGAAATAACCTCAATCTGGTGAGCAGACAATTTGTTGGTTTTCTCAAGCACGCTTTCACGAACGCCGATCTTGCCAATATCGTGCAGCCATCCTGCCATCCGTATTTCTTCGACTTCTTGTTCCGAAAAATATATCTGGCCTAAGCGGCCTTCGCTCGCATCGTTTATCGCTTGCGCCATCCGCACGCAATACTTTGACACACGGCCTGAATGGCCGGCGGTATGCGGGCTTCGAGCGTCGATCGCTTTGACTGAATAACGAACCAAAGATCGAAATACATTCTTTATTTCTTCAATCAATTTCACGTTTTTTATGGCTACCGCGGCTTGAGACGCCAACGAAAGGATAATGCTTTCATATTCCGGCCTGAAGGGAATGACGTTCCCCCTAGAGTCCAATGAATTTATCAGTTGAAGGACTCCGATAATTTCATCGTCGTGATCCTGCATCGGCACGGCAAGCATCGATTTGGAGCGATACTTATTCTGCTTGTCAAAAATCTTGTTAACCCGGTATTCAACCGAAGGCGGAATATCGTAAACGTCATCCAGATTTAGCAACTCCCCGGTGACCGCAACATACCCTGCGATACTCTCTTTCGTTAGAGGCAAAGAAAATGATCTAAAGGGTTCAAGGTTGCCATCGCGCTTTTGCAGCGATTCCGTTTGGGCGACAGCAAAATAAAGTTTACCATCTTCTTTAATATAAAGACTGCCGCCGTCTGCATTGGTGAAATTTCTGGCTTCGGTGACAATCAGGTCGAGCAACTTATTTAAATCATGCTCGCTTGAGAGAGCAATGCCGATAGCATTGAGCTTTTGAATTTGTTCTTTGAGATCTAAATACTCTTGATGGGATACAGTGGAATTATCCATCTGAAAACTCATCAACTCAAGTTTTCATTGAAGCCCGAAAGACCCTCCTCGTCCTCTTCATGACGAAAGGAGCTAAACATGGTGTCGAGCATATCTTTATATGAGGCCTTGTTATCTACAATATCTTTACTCAACATTGAGTTTTGATGCAGACCATCCAAAACGAATTCCATTGCCGCGCCCAATTCAGCTTCCTTAACACCTTTCGACAGCTTCATGAATTTTGACGCCAACTCGTTCAGCCCTTTGACTTTGTTTAGTGCAGCTAAATATTCCTTGGTGGTCATTTCATCCGAAATATCAACAGCGCGGTTATTTTTAAACCAACTCACGACCTCAGTGTAAGTATTCTCGCCTCTTTTTACAGCCGCCAGCGGGTCGGAAAAATAGTTTTTGAAAATCGCCTTAACGGCTTTGCCAATCAAAGCTCGGGACACATTAATTTCGCCCTCTTGTTCGCCCTCGTAGACCAGTTCAATCTTACCAGTAATTGCGGGGAGAGCGGCGTACAAATCGCAAATCCGTGGAATGACGACGTCTTCCTCATTTTTGATTGCGCGGCGTTCCGCGTTACTAACTAAATTCTCCATGCTGGTCACAGTCATCCGCACGCTGACGCCCGATTTGTGGTCGACAAATTCGCTTTTTCTGGCTTCCACGGCGACCTGTTCAATAATTTCTCGGAAAAAATAAGGCATGTGAACTTCCCTGCCGGTGTCTCGATTCTGCCATGCTTCCTGGGAGGTTATCTCAATTCCGTCGCTCAGTGTTCGGGGGTAGTGAGTCAAGATTTGCGAGCCGATGCGATCTTTCAACGGCGTGATGATGTTACCGCGGTTGGTATAATCCTCCGGATTTGCGGAATAGACTATTGCAATATCCAGCGGAATGCGGATAGGGAATCCTCGAATCTGGATATCTTTTTCCTGCATGATGTTAAACAGGCCCACTTGTATCCGCGGCTGCAAATCGGGCAGTTCATTAATGGCAAAAATACCACGATTCGTGCGCGGGATAATACCAAAATGAATCACGCCCTCATGCGCGTAGTGCAGCTTTTGAGATGCCGCTTTAATCGGATCAATATCTCCAATCAAATCTGCGATGGTCACATCCGGGGTAGCGAGTTTTTCACCGTATCTGTCCTGGCGGTGCTGCCATTCGATTTCAACCTCATCTCCCTGCTCCTTCACTTTGTCTGTGCAAGCTTTACAGACCGGCTGAAATGGATTATCGTTAATCTCACATCCTTTTATTATCGGGATGAACTCATCCAGAAGATTCGGCAAGGAACGCAAAATCCGGGTTTTGGCTTGACCTCGAAGACCCAGCAAGATCAAATCGTGGTAGGAAAGAATGGCGTTGCTCAAAGCGGGGATGACGGTGTCATCATATCCGACAATTCCCTGAAAGAGCGGTTGATTATTCTTGAGCTTTTCGATCAGATTCTTGCGCATTTCCTGCTTAATGGAGATGACTTTGTAACCTGATCTTCGAAGCTCCCCGATTGTTTTAGGTTTGCTCATATATTTCCTTTACTTCCTTTCAGACAATCTTTGGTCATACCTCCAGGTTTTGAAAACCAGGAAGGGTTCATTGAACTACCGCAACCGCTGTTTGCGGTTGCGAATATAATCTACAAAAATGTATTCACCCAACTTGTTTAGAGAAGAGTAGTAAGCCCTTCCCTTATTGATTTTCGTTAAATCCTTCACAAAATCGACCAGCCACGCATCCCGTGCAACCATAAATGTCGTTATGGTTATTTTGTTTTTACGACATGAACGCGCTTCATTCAAAGTTTGATTCACAATTCTGCGATCGAGGCCAAACGGGTTTTTATAAATACGCGCGCCCATAAAAATAGCCGAGGGCTTACCATCGGTCACCATAAAGATCTGCTTGTTCACATTGCGCTTTCGCTTCAAAATTCGCTGTGCGAGCTCAAGTGCATCTTTGGTGTTGGTATGATACGGCCCCACACCAATCTTGGGAATGTCTTCCAAATTGACTTCGACGGCCTTGTCTCCAAAAACTGCCACGTGCAAGCTGTCCTTAGGAAAACGAGATTTTATCATCTCGGCCAGTGCTAAAGCAACTTTCTTAGCCGGAGTGATGCGGTCTTCACCATAAAGAATCATGCTGTGGCTAATATCGAGTAAGAGAACGGTTGCACAGGAAGTGAGATGCTCGGTCTCGTAAACCTCGAAATCTTCCTCCTTTAAGTTAAAATCATCCAAACCCTCACGATGAATAGCATTCTTGATCGTTGAAGTAAAATCGATATTCGACGGCTGATCGCCAAATTTGTACGGCTTCGTTTCACTGAGCCTCTCGATACCCTCGCCAGAAAATGGCGACTCGTGTTCCCCCAAGGATTTTTTCTTCAGAGAAGTAAAAATCTCTTTCAAGGCATCCTGACGGATTCGACGGGAACCTTTGTGTGTCAGAGCTAAAATGTCGTTAAACTCTTCTATGTATCCCTCTTTTTTCAACCACTCCAGAAACTCCTCAAAACCGACTCCTTCATTTTCATCGAATATATCGTAATCATTATCTAACTGCGTCATCATTTGCAACGCTTCGCTAGGATCGCCGTTCGTATGAAGAAGAAGCTGACTGAAAAGCCGCATAAGCTCCTCAAAAGTCAGCTTGCTTAGGTCTTGCTCGTCGCGCCACTCGGAGTATCTAAAAATCATTTCAAGATGTTTTTTTAAATGTCGTCTCTTATGAATTTATCATCTGTCTTTTCGAAATTTGAATCGGTTTCGGCGACCGCCTAACTAACCGATCACTGTATTTTTTCTGAACAGTCGTTAAATACTTATAGTAATTCTTGATATCATTTTGACACTCTTCTTCTATTTGACGTCGAATCTCTCGTACTTTTTCCACAATTGGATCGTCTAACATTTTAAACCTCCATAAGTTCCTCTGGAGTGCAGATCAATGGGGTTCTATGTCCCCGGGTTGTATTTATCTCTTCTAAGCCCAACTTTACTCTACCATTTACAATATGTTTACAATTCCAGGAAATTAAAAAATCCATACCATGCCAAGTGGCTAAGGCAAGATGAAAGGCATCTGCTACAGCTTTTTCTGGTATATCTAACTCGGAATAATAAAGATTAGCCAGTTCGTTAACTTCTGGTACCACTTCTAATAGCGAAAAAGATTTGACTTTTTGAAGCCGCGATTCAGCAGCTTTAGGTTCTCCTCTTGAAATCTCCTCTAAAACTACGGGCGAAATATAATGTTCATAAAGAGGTAGAGCCTTATCCCACCATTCATGAGTAATTTGCTGGTGG
>JBHHWX010000454.1:0-5100 GCA_046756745.1 bacterium
GCCCGCTTTTTGCAGCGCGATGAATTATTCTTTAATTCTTTATACAAAGTGAAAATCCTCTGCGACACTCTGCGAACTTTGCATCTCTGGGTTAAGGAACGATGTTACCTTTGCCAGATAAAATTGCCAACTTAATTTTGCACACCCGCTTAGATGGAGACGGCTCCAGGCAGCTATCTCCCACGACTCAAGCAGCTTTTTGCAAAAAAAGCAACCAGCAGAGCGAACATTGCCAGACCGGCTAACGGGGCGGCCCAGCCGGCCCATTCAAAACCGAAGCCCTCAGGGGCCGAGCCGGTGATGAACGCCACCGCAGCAATTCCGATCCCCAAAATACCTTCGCCGCCGACTAATCCGGAGCCGAAAAGCACTCCTTTCTCGCGCCGGGATGAGGCTTCTTCCGGGGTGGCGGCTTTTTTCTCCAGAAACATTCTCAGCATTCCGCCAACCAGTACCGGCGTAAATGTACTCAGCGGTAAATAGACGCCGACAGCAAAAGGTAAGCTCGGAATTCGGAACAGCTCACACGCTAACGCGATGAGCACGCCGATACCCACCAGAGCCCAGGGCAAGGCATTTTGCAAAACCCCTTCGATAACCACTTTCATGAGGGTGGCTTGCGGCGCCGGTAATTCAGGGGTTCCGAAACCGTAAGCTTTATCCAATAACATCACAGCCAGACACACGAATGTCGCTGAAGTCAAGACCCCGGCCAGCTCTCCGATCTGCTGGCGCCGCGGAGTCGCGCCCAACAAAAAGCCTGTTTTCAAATCTTGCGACGTGTCGCCGGCGATTGAGGCCGCGATGGCGACGACGCAGCCGATGGTCAACGCCGCCACTTTGCCGATATCATCGGTCCAGCCGAAAAACAGGAAAATGGACGAGGTCGCCAAAAGGGAAACGATGGTCATGCCGCTGGTCGGGTTGGAGGTGACGCCGACCAAGCCGACGATTCGTGAAGACACTGTGACGAAGAAAAAAGCAAAGATGACGACCAGCAGAGCGCCGGCTAAACGAATTCCGAACGATTCGAAATTTCCAAAAACGTGCGGCACCACTGCCATTCCTATGGCCAGGATCGCCGCGCCAATTCCCACGAAGGTTAATGGCAAATCTTGGCTGGTTCTTGGTATACGCACGCTTGTTTCCCCGATCCGGGCTTTGAGCTGTTGCGCGCCGAGACGAAAGCTTTCGACCATCGTCGGGATATTTTTAATGAGCGTAATAATGCCGCCGGTCGCCACAGCGCCGGCGCCGATGTAGCGGATGTAGCGCGTCCAAATTCTACCCGGCTCCATGGCCGAAATCAGGAGATCTGTTTCGGGATACAATGGGATGGCGCGCGCATCGCCCCAGTAGGCAATCGCCGGAATCAGGACTAACCACGACAGTAAACCGCCTCCGACCATAATCATGGCGATTCTCGGTCCCAAGATGTATCCGACGCCGAAGAGCGCCGCAGAGATATCCAGGCCAACTTGACCCTTTTTAAGAAAGGGCACGTTGACATGTACATTATCCGGAATGATTTTGATCCATCCGGTTATAAATTTGAACAACGCGCCGGCGCCCAATCCGAGGAAAACATTTCGGGCGTGCCCGCCGCCGCTTTCGCTGGCGCGCAGGACTTCGGCGCAGGCCGTCCCTTCCGGATAAGGCAGACTGCCATGCTCCTTATCGATCAAAAAGTGACGCAGCGGTATCATAAAAAGAACGCCTAACAACCCGCCAAACATAGCCAGCATGGTCATCTGCACCAGCGTCGGATCCAGTCCCCAGAGAAACAATGCCGGCAAAGTAAAAATGACGCCACTGGCGACAGAGCTGGAGGCCGAGCCGATGGTTTGCGACATATTGGCTTCCAGAATCGTTCCGCTCTGGCCCAAACGCCGCAAGGTTTTAAACGCTGCCACAGTCATCACCGCGATCGGAATGGAAGTTGAAATGGTCAATCCTGCCCGTAAACCGAGGTAGGCGTTCGCCGCCCCGAAGATGATTCCGAAGAATATGCCGACAACCACCGCTTTAATGGTAAATTCAATGAGGCTTTCCTGCGCCGAAACATACGGCCGGAAGGTTTCACCATTCGGAGCTTGTTCGGTTTTCGGGTTCACATTTTCATTTTTCATATTTACTTTTCCCGGTTAGAACAGAAAGTTAAACGAGTACCACTCGACCGTATTTTACCGTTTGATCGTTTTTGTCACGAAGTTTTAGATAGACGACCAGGGTCAGGACCAGAGCATAAAGGGGAATAAGCAGAGACAGCACGAGATGCAGAGTCACACGTTCGTAATCTAATGCCACGATAGCGCTGTTGAGCGCTCCGAGCCAAAGTAAGGCAAAAAAGAACGCCAGCAAAGAATACATAATTTGAGTCATAAGTAATACCCCGAAGGGGAGATAACTCAAATCGAGTATCCTTAAAAAAACGGTTCCAATAATCGACAGGGCGATATTGATCAAGAAAACTTTGAGCAGCCGGGCTGACAATAAAGAGGCCGGTTCGGCCGCCCCGCCGTCTGACTTTTTCTTAAAACTTTCAAACAGCTCCTGATCTTCATCACGTAGTCTTCCCTCCAAGCTGGCACACTGAATACAAATATTGCCGGATGGAGGCAGGAGTCCATTATTGAATTTTTTGCTGCAATAAGTGCACGTATACATTTTGGGTCTCCGTCAGTCTTGTGATGATGTTATGGGAGTTTGGGTTCTTGGTAGAAATGTCACGAATTGTTTGCAAGTATAAATGATTTGTCGAAAAAAAGCAAGGAAATTTTCAGAAGCGCTGTGAGCGATGAACCGGCGTTGTCATTCATACTGTCGGGTTATGACGCAGGGAAGAACGTCCCCAGAAATTCGGCCGGAAAATGCCTATGTGCTCAACGCCCCGTCCTCGGGGCGTTGCAAGTTATTGATTCTTTGATGTCTAAAACGCACCCGGGGACGGGTGCTTGAGCGTTTTGGGCTGGATTTCGTCACCCGTTAGAACGCTGATAATCAGAATGCACGGATTACATTCATTCTGGTAATGTAAAAAGCAGGAAGGCATCCGTGCTTACCGATTATCCGTGTTCTTCATGCATACTCTTGACAATCATCAAATAAATTCATATTCTTTTACCTGTTTTGAGCAGGAGTCTTTTTCTTAATCCTCAAGTAGTGATTTGACCGAAAACTCGAAAAATGCGCGATTTAAAAACATCTTCGCGAAGGCGTCCCCGCCGAGCTAAGCAGGAATTCACCCTCGGGCAGGAGGCCTTCGGGTAAGTCTATCGCTTATGCGAGGCCGGGCGCCAAAACGCCTGTAAATAAATTTTCAGGCTCATAGCTCAAGTCGGCTGAAGCCGACTCCTGGAGTTTGGACATTTTGCGACTTTCCAACAAAGTAAAGTTTATCGTCGATAGCGCTGGGCTGTCCCAAAAGGGAAAAGATAATCTTTGCGGGGGGCGAAGCGACGAAGCAGTCTACCGCATTTAGGCATAAAACTAGAACCGGGGTGGGAAAGGCCTAAATCACTTTCCGAAGGCGTCTCGCCGAGGGCTTTTCGGCATAGAGTCTGCTTGGCGAGGACGCCGTCGCGAAGGGAAACACACTTTCCGATTGCGTTTCCAGGAGATTGCTTCGCTCGCAATGACATTTGAAGTTTTGGTCAGCCCCTACGAGATAGAAGACAACTGAATGGGTCAGGTCCAAATCCCAGCAGCCGGCTTCAACGAAAGATGTGGGTAACGATGAATGCATGATTCTGAAGAAAAACTCAAACGGGATATCACCCGCCTCGGATTGGGGGCGCTGGCGCTCAACGGGCTTATCGGGGCCGGGATTTTCTCGCTTCCTTCTGCGATAGCTGAAAAGACCGTCGCATTCAGTCCGCTTATGTTTGTCATCTGCGGCGCCCTGATGCTGCCTGTGGTCGCTGCATTCGGCCAGGCTGCCAGTTATTTCCGCAGCACCGGCGGCCCGGTTCTCTACGCCAGGGCGGCATTCGGCCCTTTGGTGGGATTTCAAGCCGGCTGGCTGCTTTACCTCGGCCGTATGACTGCGCTGGCCGCCAACAGCAATGCCTTGGTTAACTACGCCGGATTTTTCTGGACCGGCGCTCAGGACGGCATTGGGCGCGTTCTCGCTCTGGCGTTTTGTTTTCTTGCCCTCACCTCCATCAATGTGATCGGCGTCAAAAGCGGGATGAGAGCGACGAACCTGTTGACCGTGTTGAAATTGGCGCCTTTACTTTTGTTTATCGGTTTTGGATTTTCTTATATCATGCCGGATAAATGGCTGACGATTTCCACCCCTGGGCTCGGTACCTTTGCTGAAAGCTTGCTTCTTGTGGTCTATGCGTACGTGGGGTTTGAGGGCGCCGTGGTTCCCGCAGGAGAATGCCGGAATCCCAGGCGGGATATTCCCACAGCTCTTATCCGGACCCTTTTGCTGACCGGAGTTCTTTATGTTCTCATTCAGGCGGTCTGTGTGGCTGTCTCGCCTGATTTAGGCCAAAGCAAAACTCCGGTCGCCGATGTCGCAGCTATCCTATTTGGCTCCACCGGCGCCAAGGTGATGACCCTGGCGGCTTTCTTGTCGATCGCCGGCAATTTGTCGGCGCTGGTCATTGCGGCTCCGCGTATGACCTACGCGATGGCCCGGGATCAGTCGCTTCCTGCCTGGTTTGGCCGGGTACATGAAACCTACAAAACTCCTTCGACTTCTATCTTGTTTCTTGGCGGCGTCGGTTTCTTTTTAGCTGTTTCCGGTACTTTTGCCTGGCTAGCGGTCATGAGCTCACTGGCTCGGTTGCTCGGTTATGGCATCACGATCCTGGCTCTGCCCCGGCTAAAAAGAATGTACGGCGCGGACCCCGAGGCGGTGAGACTCCCCGGCGGCTATCTCATCCCGGCTGCCGGACTTCTGGTTTGTGCCGGGCTGGCTGCACAAGCCGACTTGCGAACCTGGGGAATGACCATTGCGTTTGTTGTTTTCGGTACGTTTTTATACGCGCTGACTCGTTTGCGGAGAGAAACCGAATTACGAGATAAAAACTAAGTAACTAACATTTCTCACTTCGCGGAATTGCCTTAACCAACTGTAAATAATTATCA
>JBHHWX010000455.1:0-5082 GCA_046756745.1 bacterium
AGAGAGTTGAGAAAAAAACAACCAATGGCACATATTTTTTTTCTTTGCCGAACAAACCTGGAGCAATAAACAGCCACATTTGATAAAAAATGATCGGTATCGAAATCATAATTCCTGAAAATACGGATAGTTTTATATAAATCATGAACCCGCCGGTCGGGGATAAAAAAATGAGCTGAGTAGCGCTGCTTTTCCCTGTATTCGAGACGGCTTCGTTATACGGGCCCACCAGAATCGCTAGTACTTTATCCGCGAAAAAATAGACTCCCACGGAACAAACCACAACAGCAAGAATCGCTTTGAGAAGCCGCCAGCGCAACTCTTCCAAATGTTCTAAAAACGGCATTTCCTTTTCCGTGATTTTTTTTTCTTTCTCGTTAGGTTCAGACATTTTCTACGATCATGAATACAAAAAAGCAGATAGGCCCTGCGGAAACCAAAGCAAAGCAGCTATCTGCTCTCAATTTGTTCATAAATATTTATTTTTTTTGTTTCCTGTTTTGTTTTAGGCCCGCCACCTCGTTCATAAATTCTTCTTTATCCTGAAAATTTCTATAGACAGATGCAAACCTCACATAGGCAATTTCATCGAGGTCCCGAAGCGAATTTATCACTAACTCGCCGATTTCCCTCGAGGGTACTTCGTCATGATACGCATCTCTTAAATTCGCTTCAATCCTCGTGACAGCCGTTTCCAAGGAGCTCATCGATACCGGGCGCTTTTTGCATGCGACATGTAAACTGCGTTTCAGCTTTTCGTTGTCATAAACTTCACGACGTCCGTCGGCTTTTACAACCATGAGTGGAGATTCCTCAACGTATTCTTTCGTGGTAAACCTCCGGCCACAGCTTAAACACTCTCGTCTTCTCCGGACCACTCTCCCATCATTGCTTGATCGGGAATCGATGACCTTGCTGTCTTCAAATTTACAATATGAGCAACGCATTGTTCAGAAACTTAAATATCCTCGTAAAGAGGAAATCTCTCACAGAGGTCGGTGACTTGTGCTTGAACAAGCCTTCGCACGGATTCATTCTCTTTATCTGATAAGACTTTATCGATCAAAAATGCGATTTCCTCCATTTCAGCCTCTTTCATATTCCGTGTGGTTAACGCTGCTGTGCCAATTCGAATTCCGCTGGTGACAAAAGGACTTTTGTCGTCAAAAGGAACCATATTCTTATTGACCGTGATACCTGCATTTTCAAGTACTTCTTCGGACTCTTTACCGTTCAAATTTTTGTTTCTTAAATCGATCAGCATCAGATGCGTATCGGTTCCCCCAGAAACGATGTTGTACTCTAAAGCCGTCAATTTTTGTGACATCGCTTTTGCATTTTTTATCACTTGCTGGCTGTATGTCTTAAAGCTCGGCTCGAGCGCCTCTTTAAATGCCACCGCCTTCGCAGCAATAACATGCATAAGGGGTCCCCCCTGAAACCCAGGAAAAACATTGAAGTCGATCACCTCCGACCACAATTTGGCGCGACCCTTGGGTGTCGTGAATCCCAAATCATTCTCTCGATCATCTCCAAGTAAGATCATCCCCCCACGCGGTCCACGTAAAGTTTTATGCGTTGTTGTGGTCACAAAATGGCAATGGGGAAGCGGACTGGGCAAAAGTTTCGAAGCAATGAGTCCGGCTGGGTGAGCAATATCCGCCAGTAAATAGGCGCCCACGTTATCTGCGATTTCACGAAATTTTTTATAGTCAATCTCACGGGAGTAAGCGCTCGCACCGGTGATGATTAATCTCGGCTTTTCCTTTTCTGCGACACGCTCAACATCGTCCAGATCAATCATGCCGGTATCCCTATCAACACCATAAAAAACAACGCGGAACATCCGGCCTGAAAAATTGACTGGGCTGCCATGTGTCAAATGCCCGCCATGAGCCAGATTCATGCCCAGAATCGTATCGCCGGGGCTTAAAACACTAAAGTAGGCGGCAATATTCGCTTGGGAACCCGAATGTGGTTGAACGTTTACATGAGCCGCATCAAACAGCTTCTTCGCACGTTCCCGGGCTAAGTCTTCAGCAACATCGACATACTCACATCCCCCATAATATCGTTTACCAGGATAGCCCTCTGCATATTTATTCGTCATAACTTGACCCATTGCTTCCAAAACCGCTGGGCTAACGAAGTTTTCTGAAGCTATGAGTTCAAGTTTCTTATTCTGACGTCGTATTTCATTCAGAATTGCTTTATAAAGATCCGGATCGTATTTTTGTAAGTGTGACACGTGTACTCTCTCAAAGTGGCGCCGGGAAATCCCTCTCCTACAATTCGTCTCCATCCGGAAATGCAGACAGAAACATACTCGCTCCTAAATTAAGCGATTTAGCTTTGAATTGTCCCATCTACGGGTTCGGGTTTCTGAATAAGGTGTTCACGCTTCAGCGTGTTTTTCCCCTCACCCCAGCAAGCTAAAGCTTGTACACCGCCCCTCCCCTGGTCAGGAATCGCTCAATTCAGGTAGCTAATAAATCCAAGTGTAACAATCACCAGTTGCTTTGGTTTGGCCCTTATGCATAAATTTATCTTGCTTGCTCGGCAAAACAGCTTTTAGAAAATTCCTGTGTCGTTGGGTCTCAGATAGAAATTGAGGATCACTTAAAGCACGTCTATATTTGCTATCAGCTAAATCATAAATCAATTTATCGTTGAAATCGACTTTACCGCCTTTATTATTCTCAACACACCGGTCTGCACAAGCCTCATACACTTCTCCTAAGGCTATCCAGCCAAGACCATATGAATTATCCAGCGCTAACGCTTTGTTGGCATAATTTCTTGCAGTTCGAAATTGTCCCAACTCTTTGTAGGTACGGCTGATTTCACATAAGATTTCTTTGTTATCAGGCTCGATTCCAACAACCGCCTTAAACTGTTCAATGGCTTTGGTATAGCGTTCCAAACGTTGATAAGCAATGCCAATACTTCGAATAGCCATCACATCTCCAGGAGACAACGTTAAATACTCACTGTATCGCGCAATAGAAGTTTCATAATCACCCTGGTCGAAATACATTTTGCCTAAATCGAATCGTACTTGCGTATTCTGCGGATCTTTTTCCCTTATTTTCTCTTTCTCGGCAATGACAGCTTCAATATCTCCAGTGGATGCTATCAAAGCGGTTTTATTGTTTTGGGCCTCGAGATTCTCCGGATCAAGCGCTAAAACTTTATCGTATGCTGCTATCGCATCTTCGATGCGGTCAACTTTTACGTAAAGCGCTGCCAAACGCATCCAATCATCTTTAGCCTCGGGGTCCAATTCTAAAATTGTTTCATATTCAGGAATGGCATCTTCCACTTGTCCGCGAGCATTCAATAAAAATGCCACCATACGGTGTAAATAGATATTTTTAGGATACTTTTGGATTCCCAATTCATAAATATATTGAGCCGAATCAGGATCTTCCAATTTGTAATAGGAATCTCCCAGATAGCGGTACACCCTCTTGAATTTATCGATGGTGTCAAGCTTCACAACTGTCCAGAAATGTTTCTTGGCGTCTGCATACTGTTTATTTTTGAAGTTTTCATGCCCAAAACTCCAAAATTTTGTTAGCTCAAATAAATACTTCTGTTTTTCAGCCTGAAGATCGATTTGGTGATTCTTACCTTTTTTCTTTTTCTTCTGCGCATACCCATCAACAGAACTGAGGTTGAGAAACAACAGCACCGCTAGACTTAAAATTCCGATGCGACCAAAAATCTTAAGACCGCTTTTACATCGACTTTGCATTAACACGGTACTTACCTCCTACTAAGTTTAACCACGAGTTTAGATTGGTTTTCGAAATACAGGTGAGATTCAGAAATACACCTTAACAATATTTTGAAAAAAAAGCAAGAAAATTGTTACAATTTATTTATTTGCGACCACCGCGATAAAACCACCGATTGCCAACAGCTACACTTCCAGTCAGTCTGATAATATTTTCTCGAACCGGATTACGAGAAACGTTGCCGCGTCTACCAAATTCCAGTGCAAGGTCAAGCCGTGCCGCCGACCATTTTATGGGTATTCCAATCCCAATAGAACCGAAAAACTCAGTTACCTTCTCTCCTTCCGGCATTTCAAGTCCGAGGTCGCGATAAAAAAAACCGGCTCTGTAAGCAACTCTACTAAAAAAAGGATCTAAGTAGTTTCCCCTTGATGAATACTCGAAGCCGATTCCGATTCTCTTGCTATCGTTTACAAAGTTCTCAATTGAAGAGTCTGTCCATTTTTGTGCATAATAATCAATGCCAACAAGCACTTTTCTACCAATGTTAAACGCTGTTCCTCCTCCATAAGCAATGGGTATCTCAATGTTTTTATCAGGAAAATCAGTAAATTGGGTCACTCTCTGTAATGTTACAGTGGTATTGGCATCAAACTTTGTCGCCGTCGAAAAAACACCGCCAATACTCCACCCGGGCACAATTTTATAAACAAATCCTACTCTTAGTCCGCCGGCTGTAAAACTACGAGAGACTTCATCATTCACGTCGAAGAATTCCGGCGACTCAAAATCAACCCGATAAGTATTCTTGAGAACGCCAAAATAAAAAAGCCCTGTCGCCCCCAGATAGAGGTTCTTAAATGGACGTACCGCAAAACTCAAAAATGCTGTGCTGACTCCTCCGTCCCCTACCACGGATTCTGAAAGGATGGGCTCAACCTCGGTCGCATTTACAAAGTTGTATTCGATGGAACTATATGGATTGATTCCAATGGATAGTGCTGCGACGTTTTGATATAGAGGAACAATAAACTGTACGCCAAAAATATTGGTGTCCACTATCGTCCCGTTTTGTGAAGAACTTTTTAACTGAGAACTTTCATGCACAAAACTCCCCGAAAATGTTGTGAGGGGAATCGCAGAAAGAGAGGCCGGATTCAAAAAACTTACTGTCAGATTATCAATAATAGCTAGGCCAACTCCCCCCATTCCCACGCTTCGGCCACTGTTAAAATAACGTACAAGGCCGATTCCTTGAGAAGAGTAAATTGAACCGGCGTTGATTGTATTCACGGAAAAAAATATAAAAAAAGGAAGAAGTAGATAAAAAGATATTGTTGGT